>CALYZE010000070.1 GCA_945607605.1 uncultured Bacteroides sp. | reverse complement strand
TATATTAAAGCCAACTAATCAGCAATTGATTAGTTGGCTTTTTTGCATCTTTAGGCCATTCTCTTTTCCTTTGCGACAAGTAAGGATCTTTTTAGAAGTATACTATACCTATGTTAAATATGATAGTAAAAAGAGTTAGTCCTAACCTATTATTTAATGGTCACCATCGTCGCTCCGAATCCATATTCTTGAAACGAAGCATCTTGGTGCCTAAAACTTGGATATTTTCGTTTCAATTCATCTAACAAAGCTTTACGCAACACACCATCGCCTTTCCCATGGATAAAAACAATACGCTGTTCACGTTTACTCTTGTATTGTTCCAGCACTTCTCGAAATTTATCTAATTGATAATGTAGGATTTCACTATGACTCATTCCATGTGTGTCATCCAACAGTTCACCAATATGCAAATCTATTTCGACAATCTCATTTTTTCCACCACGTTTCATAATTGTCTGCGGTTTTGAGGGAGTATGGCCTTCTACCGTTTTTTTCTGTATCAAAGCATCCTGTAACTCTTCCGCAGAAATATAAACTTGTTTGGCAGGAAGATCATTTTTAAGGATATCATAAATCAATGCTGGAGTTTCAAAGAAATCCGTGTTTTGGAATGTATGCAATTTATAGAACTTCACTGTATCAATACGAATCTCTACACATACAGCAGGTTTCATCGTAAAAGAACGATTATCCTTAAAAGCGACCAATTGTACGGCTACACGTTCACGGTCGTTTAATTCCGTTTTTTCAAATTCTTCTAATAACAGCTTAGTGTTCGGTTCAATCACTCCATGCGAACGGCTTGTCCAAGCTTTACCTTCCGCACTAAGATAAACATAGTACATACAGTAATTACTATCATTCACTAAGTATGCTTCGAAAGGAGTAGTGCTTACTGCTTTGATATCTTCCGGAACAAAAGCCAGAAAAACATTTAAAACATCCCCACCTTTCATCTCCGGTTGACGATAAACTGAGATTTCCGGTTTTGTCAAACGCACTGTTTGCTGTTCTGAAGAGTGTGATGAAGCAGTTGTGCCTGATTTAGCCGTTGCAATAGCCAAACGAGCTGCCTCTTCCTCTTCTTTTTTTCTTTTGGCAACCGGAGTAGGCACATTATAATCATCTGTTTCAATGACCACACATTCACGAACCGGCATAGGAATGTCGAAACCATCGGCATCTTCTACCAATACGATATCCTTTCCGCGAAACCCTGTTACGATACCTCCTCCTACTTCACTGAGGAAGCGGACTTTATCTCCTATTTTCATCACTTTATTTACTATTTGACGGTTTACAATTGACAATTGAAATATCTCTAAGCTTCCAATCGTTTCACAAAGATAATGCAAATCAAGTGCATAACTTTCAAGCTTGCCTGAAAAAGTGATGTCAAAGTCTAGTTTATCTTATTCAGAGAGGCAGTAACTCCATAAAAAGATAAAAAAAAGACGATAAATATCCGTATCTTTGCACTCCCTAAAAAAGTAACGTCATGAAACAAGACCCGAAACATATTCATATCAGTGAATTTAACTATCCATTACCCAATGAACGTATAGCGAAATTTCCACTATCCGTACGAGATCAATCCAAATTATTAATCTATCGCCATGGTGCTGTTTCAGAAGATATTTTCACGTCACTGCCCGATTATCTTCCAGCTGATAGCCTAATGATATTCAATAATACCAAAGTAATACAGGCACGTCTGCACTTCCGTAAAGAAACAGGTGCCTTGATTGAAGTCTTTTGTCTGGAACCGATACAACCCAATGAGTACGTTCTCAACTTCCAACAAACCGGACATGCTGCCTGGCTCTGTATGATAGGCAACCTAAAGAAATGGAAAGAAGGGGTACTAAAACGCGAAATGACTGTCAAGAATAAAATATTAATCTTAACTGCCGAACGTGGTGAATGCTATGGTACCAGCCATTGGGTGGATTTCCGCTGGAATAATCCGGAAGTAACCTTCGCCGATATTCTTGAAACTTTCGGTGAACTTCCTATTCCTCCCTATTTGAATCGGGAAACACAGGAAAGCGATAAAGAAACCTATCAGACGGTATATTCCAAAATAAAAGGTTCGGTTGCAGCACCTACCGCCGGGCTTCACTTTACCTCTCGTGTCTTAAATGCTATAAAAGAGAAAGGAGTTGATGTAGAAGAGTTAACGCTTCATGTAGGTGCGGGTACTTTCAAGCCTGTAAAAAGTGAAGAGATAGAAGGACACGAGATGCATACAGAATATATCTCCGTCACCCGAAATACGCTGGAAAAGCTGATAGCGCATGAAGGCAAAGCCATTGCAGTGGGCACTACTTCAGTACGCACCTTAGAAAGCCTATATCACATTGGAGTCACCCTATTCAATAACCCTGATGCTACAGAACAAGAACTACCTGTCAAACAATGGCAGCCCTATGATATATCAGCCGAAGCGACTGCTGTTTCTTCTGTAGATGCTTTGCAAGCCATTCTACACTACCTGAGTCGCCACGAAATGGATACTTTGCATACCAGCACACAAATCATCATTGCACCAGGCTATGAATATAAGATTGTAAAAGCAATAATTACCAATTTCCATCAGCCACAAAGCACTTTACTATTGCTTGTATCTGCCTTTTTGCACGGCGACTGGAGAAAAATTTATGACTATGCACTCAGTCATGAATTTCGTTTCCTAAGTTACGGAGATTCATCGCTGCTGATACCCTAAATATTTTATAATAGAAAAATATCATCATAAACTATGAACCAAGATAATAATCAAGAGATGCTTCCTCTTGTTGATGATCAAGGCAACATCACAGGTGCTGCGACTCGTGGTGAATGCCATAACGGCAGTAAAATGCTACATCCAGTGATACATCTTCATGTATTTAATTCTAAAGGTGAACTTTACCTCCAGAAACGTCCCCAATGGAAAGATATACAACCAGGAAAATGGGATACTTCCGTAGGTGGACACATCGATTTAGGCGAAAGTATAGAAGTGGCATTGAAACGTGAAGTTAACGAAGAGCTTGGAATTACAGATTTTACTCCCGAACTCCTTATGCATTACGTCTTCGAGTCTACTCGCGAAAAAGAACTTGTCTTTGTATACAGAACAGTCTATGACGGCGAAATTCATCCTAGTGACGAGCTAGATGGTGGCCGTTTTTGGACAATTGCAGAAATCAGAGAGAATATAGGCAAGAGCGTATTCACGCCGAACTTCGAAGGAGAAATAGAGAAGGTTATCACACAACCCACACAATCGTCCACGCCCTAAATACAAATCTTGTATAAGGAAACATGATAGAAAGCCACCAAAGCAAAAGTCCCATCTCTCTATAAAAGAGAAATGGGACCTATAGCAGTCGTTATAATTAGGCTTATTTCGCCAAATCTTCAATCACTTTCATTATCTGCTGACCGATTTCTTCCGCAGCTTCCTGTGTAGCGGCTTCGCTATATACACGGATAATAGGTTCTGTGTTACTCTTACGCAGATGTACCCATTTTTCAGGGAAGTCAATTTTGACACCGTCGATGTCATTGATCTCCTCATTCTTGTAGAGCTCTTTCACCTTAGCAAGAATAGCATCTACATCGGTATCCGGAGTCAAATCCACACGGTTCTTAGCCATGAAATAAACAGGATAAGAAGCACGCAGTTCACTTACCTTTTTACCTTCATGTGCCAGATGACTCAAGAACAAGGCAATACCTACAAGAGCATCACGTCCATAGTGGCTGGCGGGATAAATAATTCCACCGTTTCCTTCACCACCAATAACGGCACCAACTTCCTTCATTTTAGTCGTTACATTGACTTCGCCCACGGCAGAAGCAAAATAGTTCTGGCCATATTTACGTGTTACATCACGCAAAGCACGAGTAGAGCTTAGGTTAGAGACCGTATTACCGGGAGTATGCTTCAGTACGTAATCGGCAACAGTTACCAAAGTATATTCTTCTCCATACATTTTACCGTCTTCACAAATCATAGCTAAGCGATCCACATCAGGATCCACCACAAATGCTACATCCGCCTTGCCATTCTTCATCAAATTCATGATGTCACCTAAGTTTTTTTCCAAAGGTTCGGGATTATGTTGAAAATCTCCAGTCGGCTCACAGTAAAGCTTTTCTATTTGCTGAACGCCCAGCTGTTTGAGTAAATCCGGCAAGATAATGCCACCGACAGAGTTTACACAATCAATGGCTACACAGAAGTTAGCTTTCTTTATGGCTTCCACATCCACAAGTTCGAGTGCTAATACGCTGTCTATATGTTTCTGGTTGTAAGTCAAATCCTTGCGGTAAGAACCAAGATTGTCCACTTCTGCAAAATCAAACTCTTCTGCAGCGGCAATGCGAAGTACCTCCTGCCCTTCGGCAGCATTTAGGAATTCACCTTTTTCATTTAGAAGTTTCAAGGCATTCCACTGTTTGGGATTGTGAGAAGCAGTTAAGATGATACCACCACTGGCACTTTCCATTGTGACAGCTAGCTCAGTCGTTGGAGTAGAAGCCAAGTCGATGTCAATTACATCCCAACCCATCCCCATCAAGGTACCTACTACTACATTCTTTACCATTTCACCGGAAATGCGAGCATCACGGCCTACTACTATTTTGTTACTTTTTACAGTACATGTTTTACGGATTAAGGTGGCATATGCAGAGGTAAACTTCACGATGTCGAGCGGATTCAATCCCTCGCCAGCACCTCCGCCGATAGTGCCGCGGATTCCAGAGATAGATTTAATTAGAGTCATAGGTTAATATTTAAATGATGGTTAGTATCTATTCTCAATTAATAGATTTGATATTTCTGAATATCGTAATAATAAGGATAAACATACTGCATGGCAGTCTGATGTCCCATCTTGGAAGGAACGATCAATTTCACATGCGCTCTATCACGTACATAAGACAACGGAACCAACCAACCGGCAGGTACTGAAGTGCCATAATACATAGACATATATCCTTGAGTGAAAATTCCGGCAATAGAAGAACTTGATTCAGTATATTTAAATTCATCCACTACTTCAGTTGCATGTAGATTGGTTAAGGTAGTGTCCCCATCTAAAATGCTGTATTCCATAAAACGCACTAGAATCAAGTCATTATTCTTCACTGTATCATTGGGGTTGAGCAATTTGCCGCTCTCATCTTCGATGCCTTTCTTTACGATCTGCATATAAACACCGCTAGCAAGCTGCACATATTCATTCTTAGAGACATCAGTTACGGAATCCTGTGCATAGAATTCAGACTGAGTAATGACCTTGATATTATTTTTCTTAATAAAGTCACTGATGCCATTCTTTTCATCCTCGAGCATTTCAGCGTAAGTCTTGGAGTTGTCGCATCCTTGGAAGCCTAAACAGACTGCAATCAAAGCCAAAAAAAATAAAGTAAGTTTCTTCATCTCTGTTATTTAGTAAATTTGTACAAAAGTATTTGATTTCCTTGAAAGTTGAAAGTTGCAGGTTGAAAGTTCGTAACTTTTAACCTTTACTACTGAACTTTTTTATCCTTTGGCATTAAGCAACGGCTTAAATTTTTCCAAGGCTTGTTCCAAAACAATTTTTGCTTCTTCCATCGTTCCATAAAACTCTCCGCCGGAAGCATTCAGGTGTCCGCCACCATTGAAGAATTCAGAAGCCAACTGGTTGCAAGGGAAGGTACCAACAGAACGTAAAGATACTTTTATCATAGGCTGCTCCGTATCTTCACGCAAGAAACAAGAAAAAACAATGCCTTTGATACTTAATGGAATATTCACGAACCCCTCACTATCCCCTCGGGTATATTCGAATTGGCTTTGCTCATTACTGGTCAGTGAAATTAATGCAGCTTGATAATCGGGATAAACCTTCATCTGTGACAAGAC
Source organism: uncultured Bacteroides sp. (assembly GCA_945607605.1). Taxonomy (GTDB): domain Bacteria; phylum Bacteroidota; class Bacteroidia; order Bacteroidales; family Bacteroidaceae; genus Bacteroides. The sequence continues at coordinate 4,916 of CALYZE010000070.1, read as the reverse complement.
GTATCCCATCAGGCGTAGGCGACTTTCAGAATAAGTATTGTAAACCTTGCGATAGATGGCATCTTTGTCCACACCTTTCGAAAGAAGTTCACTGATTATAAAGTAGATTTCACGATTGTTTGAGTTATAAGTAAAGCCTCCCGTATCGGTCATCATTCCCGTATAAATACATTCGGCACCTTCTTTGGAAATATCGCTGAAATACCCCATACGACATATCAGACGGAACACCAACTCAGAGGTAGATGATATGCCCGGATGAGAAATGATAATCTTACAGAAGTCTTCCGGATGCAAGTGATGATCTATCAAAATTTTTCTTGCCGGAGAAGCAAGTACAGCTTCTTCCATGGCATCAATACGATGAATAGCATTGAAGTCCAGACAACAGATTACATCCGCTTCGGCAATCAATTGATCGGCATACTCTTTATAGTGATCATATAAATATACATCTTTGCTTCCCGGCATCCATTTCAGAAAATCAGGGAAAGCATTCGGCACAATAACATTGGCTATTTTATCTTGAGAATTGAGAAAATGCCACAGCCCCAAAGAAGAACCTATAGCGTCTCCATCCGGGCCTACATGAGATACAATAACTATTTTTTCCGCACGTTCAAACCACTTCACAAAGTGGTCTATGTTAGATTGTTCTATTACTTTAGTTAACATATTGTTATTACGATTAGACAATTTACGATTAGCCAACTGAAACGACTCCAGCCATCTATAACAAATTGAAGGGGCAAAAGTACGAAAACTTTATGAGTTATAATAATATGTGGACCGAACCTTTTTCAGAAAGAGAAAGATAACTTATCCCCAAACGAATGCATTCATTGATAATGTTTTCCCGATCATAAGTCGGCAAAGAGGCATCAAGTACCACTGTCTGAATAGTAAACAAGGAAGAGAGTTCCTTGACTCCACCTTCGTATCCTTTAGAAATATAAAGATAATCCACAGGAATGGGATGAATGGCCATCTTATTTTTCCAACGGGCATCATGCAGAAGACAAATATTCTTCCCACCGTAACAAAGTATTTGATTTTGCATGGAAAAAAACTCGGATAAATAATCACCGGTAACCAGCTGCGGTTCATCTAAGTGTAGACGGTTCCAATAAGGAGAAAGGCTACGTTTCAAACGGGAAATATCCGGCAAACTATCTGCACAAGCCAACCAAGACTTACTACCTCCTGCCATACAATGAACCACCGGACAATGCCGCACATTATAAAAAACAATGCTTCTTTGCGGAGTATGAAGCATTATTGAAACAGAATGATAAGAGAGTATCAACAGTAAAAGAGATAAGGAAAGACAAACGTTTCGAGAGGTACGCCTCATCAGTGTATAACCCATTAATCCTAAAAGCAGATAGTACAACAAAACCTCCCACGCATCCATCCAAATCCCGTTCAATGAAGAAAAAGGGAGATGCTCTATCCATTGAAGTCCCTCATTTTGAAGATGCACCAAAGCCTCTACCGCTGTTGCAAACGCCTGTTGCAAAAAAGGGAAAGGAGTCAATAATAATAGAAAGACAACCGAATACAAAATGAGTGAAACCAGCGGAATAACCCACAAATTCGTCAGCAAGAAGTGGGTAGAAAAACGAGAAAAATAGAGAATGACCAATGGAGCCGTGCCAACTTGAGCAGCTACAGAAACTGTAATAAGTCCCCACACATAACGTAAAAGACGATTCTTCACATGCCAGAGTGCATACAGTTTAGGCTGAATAAGCAGAATCGCCGCCACCGCAACAAATGATAATTGAAAACCGACATCGTACAGCCAAGTCGGCTTATACAGTAGCATGAACATAGCTGTTGCTGCCAATGTATTCATCGTCAGCGACTTCTCCGGTTGTAGAGTGGCAAGTGCCAACAATGAAAACATAATGACCGATCTCACAACGGAAGATGATAATCCTGTAAGAAAAGCAAAACTCCACAAAAAGCCAAGCACAAACAGGAGAAGGACAGGCTTCAACCATTTCCAACGCTTCCATAAGGGGTTGAACAGAAACCAGAACAAAGCATAAATAAACCCAATGTGTAATCCAGAAAGTGCCAACACATGACTGGCTCCGGAAACTGAATAAGTTTCTACAATACCATCACTGAGCTCTTCCTTATCCCCTACCGTCAAAGCAGAAAGAACAGCCAATTCGTCTCCTTTGAATTTTAAATTGCGATAAAGCGAAAGCACTTGTTCCCGACACTCCAGCGCCCTCTGTCGAAAAGTACGAGAGTCGTTATGCCCTGCTATCTGCCAATGTCCGGATGGCACATAAGCCGTACCCGTAATTCCTCTATGTTTCAAATAACGAACATAGTCAAATTCATTTGGATTGCCATTATTGGCAGGAGGAGCAAGATGGGTATGTATCCGTAATTCGTCACCCTGTTTCAAACTCTCAGCAGCAGAATCTTTCGAAAAATAAAGAAGAAAAGAGGCATGGGAACTGGCAAGAATGGTATCCTGACGGAATTCTTCCAACAAAACCACACGGCAAAGGATACTTCGTTCTTTGATTTCCGGTTTTTCTTGGATACAGATTTTATAGATAGAAGGGTGATTCGAAAAAACAAAAACAGTCTGTCCCACTTGTTGGCTCATTAAACCATAGCCTAAGCTCCAAAAGAAAAAACAGACACCTACACCGTACCATCGTCGGAGATAAAAATAATAGCAAATTATCAAAACAGCAAACAACAAGCAGGCTAGTGTACCTACTTTTAACGGAACAGTAGAAGGAAAGGCATCCCCACATAAAATCCCCACTACCAACGGCGCTAAAAGTCGAAGAAAAGGATGCCGTTGACAGTATTCTATCATCTATCCAACGAAGACTAAAGTTTTTTCATTGCACGAATTGCTTCTTCAGGGTCAGGAGCAGAAAAAATAGCATTTCCGGCAACCAAGACATCGGCTCCGGCTTCTATCAATCGAGCGCCGGTATCAAGATTTACTCCGCCATCTACTTCAATCAACGCTTGAGAACCAGTCATAGTGATGAGTTCACGCAGTTCACGCACTTTCTCTAGCGAATGCTCAATGAATTTCTGACCACCAAAACCAGGATTTACACTCATAACCAATACCATATATACATCTCGAATGATGTCTTTCAACAGAGCAACAGGTGTTGCCGGATTAATCGTTACTGCCGGCTGCATACCCGCTTCACGAATCTGTTGCACCACCCGGTGTAAATGCGGACAAGCTTCATAATGCACATTCATGACATGAGCACCCAATGCTTTTACCTCCGGAATAAACTTTTCAGGTTGCACAATCATCAAGTGCACATCCAAAGGTTTCTCTGCCAACTTTGCTACATACTTAAGTACGGGAAAGCCGAAAGAGATATTTGGAACAAATACACCGTCCATAATGTCTATATGTATCCATTCAGCCTCACTCTGGTTAATCATCTCAATATCTCTGGCCAGATAGCCGAAATCAGCGGAAAGAATAGAAGGAGATATGATTGGCTTCATACTGTTTAATTCTAAAGGTTATGTTCTTAATAACATACAAATGTAGAGAATATATTTCAGACCACCTAATAATCTCAGTCTAACATTATCCAGAAAACCAAGCTTTAAATTCTCTCACACGTACTTTGCTCACCACTACTTTCTCCGGCGTAGCAATGCGTAGATTGATAGCCAACCGGTTATTGAACCATAAATCAATATCTTTCACCGATTCCCTAGATATCAGATATTGCCGGTTTGCACGGAAAAAAAGCTGTGGATTCAAATATTCAGTCAAGTCATCCAATGTCTGAGTAAGGACATACGCCTTGCCTTCCGCCGTAACAGCCTTTACAATGCCTTCCGCTATATAGAAATAAGAAATCATATCCACCGCCAATGGCAAAAGTTTATCTCCTTTAGCAGGCACCAAGAAATGGGTCTTATAATTTTCTTCCGTCTTTAATGTCCGTATCAGTTTTAAGAATTCCGGATCCTCCGAACGCCCTCCGTGTAAATGCTTCAGTTTGGTAAGTGCCGCCTGAATATCTTCCTCTCCTATAGGTTTCAGAATATAATCAATACTGTTTACCTTGAATGCCCGCAATGCATACTCATTATATGCCGTTGTGAAGATTACAGGACAACTGATGTCCGTATGGTCAAAAATTTCAAAAGCAGATCCGTCCGCTAAATGAATATCCATAAAAACGAGTTCCGGCATGGAATGTGTCGCAAACCAGTCAATAGCATCTGCCACACTATCCAATACATCAATCACTTTCACTTCAGGGGCAACCTGCATCAATACAGCCGTCAAATTACGAACAGCTGCTTTTTCATCTTCTATAATCAGAGCTTTCATAACAACCTATCGGATTTAGGGTTTGATAAGAGGAATACAAACGCTGAATTTGCCATTCATTTCGGTGATATGGATCTCTCTGCCAAACAACAATTCATAGCGTTTGGAAAGATTTGCCAATCCTATGCCTGTTCCCGAAGAGCTTGTCCGCCGGGGTTGCAAATCATTGTCAACACAAAGGGATACATTTGTACTATCAGAGGTACTCACAGCCTTAATTTCAACAGTAAGCGGTTTCCGGTTACTGATTTCATTGTGCTTAATGGCATTCTCAACTAGGGTCTGGATGGAAAGCGGCGGCAAACAGTAATCCAGCCAATGCGCATCCACCTCTATCACAAAACTGAGATTGTCTTCATAACGCATCTTCATCAGAAAGATATAGGCCTCTACAAAGTCCATTTCTTCCCTCAGCGTGACGGTATGTGTATCATTTTCCTGAAGAGTGTAACGCAGCACTCGGGAAAGTTCATGGATATAGTTCTGTGCTTTTTCGGGACTTTCGCGCACCAACGACTGAAGAGTATTGAGCGAATTGAACAGCATATGCGGGTTC
>CALYZE010000069.1 GCA_945607605.1 uncultured Bacteroides sp. | reverse complement strand
GGAAGAATTGTTTTACACAGATAAGTGCATCGGCTAACGCAGATAAGTGCATCGGCCAACGCAGATAAGTGCATCGACCAACGCAGATAAGTGCATCAACTAACGCCAATATTAAGTACAAGATTCTATTCTGGGAAATACTATTTGCCTTTTTTCTTCAAATAAATAATAGTTGGTAGATGGTCACTATAACCGTTTAACCAAGTTCGCCCTCCATGCGTACGCAACGGAGAACCTTTGTATTTACCATCTTGCTGAATGAGGTAATCACGAATAAATACTTCATTCTGGTCATACTTCAATCCTTTCTTTGCCTTCAACAAGGGTTTTGAAATAACAATCTGGTCAAATAAATTCCATTTTCCTTGGTAGAGTAACGTTCCTACCCCTTTATCTTCCAGAGTCTCCCACCACGGGTTATAAAAATCTTTTGTCTTCACCTCCTTGGCGTACTTGCGTGCTCCCAACTCTTTCATACTTTCATCCATGGGGTCGTCATTCATATCTCCCATGACTATTAGTTTCAGCTTCTTGTCTTGACGCATCAACGAATCTTTCAAGGCTTTTACCTGTTGAGCCGCATGAATACGCACCGGTGCTTTAGCGCCACGTGACGGCCAGTGATTGACTATTACACAGACACGTTCGCCTGCCAATTGTCCGTCCACAATCAAAAATCCACGAGTCAGATGCACTGTATCGCCTTCAAAAGGAGTAGAAAGTACGAGTTTGGAATGGGTTACACTAAATTGCTTCGGGTCGTATAGCAAAGCGCAGTCAATGCCACGTTTATCAGGACCTTCATAGTGTACAAAATCATACTGAGAAATGGCAGGTTGCTTTACGAGATCAACCAGTACATTCCGATTTTCTACTTCGGCCACCCCAATTAAAGCCGGACCCTCGGGTACTAATTCTTTTGATAATGATCCCAATACTTTAGAAAGGTTCTGCAATTTGGATTCATATTTTTGGCTTGTCCAACGATAACTTCCATCAGGTAGAAATTCATAATCATTTTTACCCGTATCATGAATCGTATCAAATAAGTTCTCCACATTGTAAAACGCAATGCTATACAGCTCTTGTTTCGTGGTTTGTGCTTCTAATGTTGCAAAGCAGAACCAAAAAGTGAATATAAAAAATAGTTTCTTCATCCATTAATCAAATTAATTTCATGCAAAAATCAGAAATAAAACAAGATAATCCTATTTTTTAATGAAACATTTTTTCTATTCCAGAGAAATACATTATCTTTGCGCTCTGAAAAGAAGACCATTACACTATTTAATACCAAAATAGTAACCGAATCATAAATTATAAAACAAATATTGAAATGAAAAAAGGTATTCATCCTGAAAATTACCGCCCGGTAGCATTTAAAGATATGTCGAATGGTGATGTATTCTTGTCTCGTTCTACCTGCAACTCGAAAGAAACTATCGAATTCGAAGGTGAAACTTACCCGGTAGTAAAACTGGAAATCTCCAGTACTTCTCATCCGTTCTATACTGGCAAGTCTAAGCTGGTTGACACTGCTGGACGTGTTGATAAGTTCATGAACCGCTACGGTAACCGCAAGAAATAATTCAGTTTTCTAAAGCTGAAAAAAGGGAATCTTTTAACGAAGATTCCCTTTTTTTGTAACTGTTATTTATTGCCAAACAGGCTATAAATACTACTTGCGGAATGGCGGTTTTACCACTACAGCCTTCAATTTGCGCCCACGCATATCGATACTGATCTCCGTACCAAGCTTACTGAATTCAGGCCTCACATACCCCATACCGATTCCGATCTTACGGGTAGGTGACATCGTGCCGGAAGTTACTACACCAATAGCAGCACCGTCTGCACTATACAGTTCATAGCCATGACGAGGAATGCCACGGTCTATCATTTCAAAACAAACCAACTTTCGGATGGTTCCTTCTGCTTTCTGCTTCTCAAACAACCGTCGACTTGTAAAGTTCTTACCTTCTACAAACTTGGTAATCCATCCCAAACCAGCCTCAATCGGTGACGTTGTGTTATCCAGATCATTGCCATACAAACAGAATCCCATTTCCAGACGAAGTGTATCACGAGCTCCCAAACCGATAGGTTTGATATCAAACTCTGCTCCTGCCTCAAACACAGCATCCCAAATCTTCATCGCTTCATTCGGATAGAAGTAAAGTTCAAAACCTCCTGCTCCTGTATAACCGGTGTTCGAGATGATAACATCCTTTACCCCGGCAAATTCACCGTGCGTAAAAGTATAATAAGGGAGTGCAGAAAGATCCATAGTGGTCAGTTTCTGCAACGTTAAAAGAGCCTTAGGCCCCTGTACGGCAAGCTGAGCCATAGAATCGGACGCATTTTCCAACTCAGCCCCCTCCGTGTTGTGAGAGACACACCAGTTCCAGTCCTTCTCAATATTGGAAGCATTCACTACAAGAAGATATTTTTCAGGCTCATACTGATACACCAGAAAATCATCTACAATTCCGCCATCTTCATTAGGGAAACAAGTATATTGCACCTTGCCCGGAGTGAGAGTAGCCACATTATTGGAAGTCACCTTTTGCAAAAAGTCCAATGCATGCGGACCTTTTACCCAGAACTCACCCATGTGTGAGACATCAAAAACACCCACACCTTGACAAACGGTGAGATGTTCATCAATGATGCCGGAGTATTCAATAGGCATATTGTATCCCGCAAATTCGTGCATCTTGGCACCCAACGAGATATGTTTTTCGGTAAACGGAGTGGTTTTCATAAAATAATGGTATTAAAATAGTGGTATGATTGATTATTTCGCAGCAACCAGTTCAGCAATCTTCACGATGACATTTCTGGCTTTTTCCATGCTTTGGATAGGCACAAACTCATATCGTCCGTGGAAATTCAGACCGCCGGCAAAGATATTAGGACAGGGCAGACCTTTAAAAGAGAGCTGTGCACCGTCCGTACCTCCACGGATAGCCTTTACATGAGGTTCAACGCCAACAGCTTTCATGGCAGCAAAGGCTGTGTCAATGATGTGCATCACCGGCTCAATTTGTTCGCGCATGTTGTAATACTGATCACGAAGTTCCAAAGTAGCCGTACCCAAACCATATTCTGCATTGATCTTTCTAACAAGATGTTCTATCTCCTTCTTGCGACTTTCAAAGCGAGCACGATCATGGTCACGGATAATATAAGAAACGGTAGTCTGCTCTACCTCACCGGTAATATTGGTCAGGTGATAGAAGCCTTCATACCCTTCCGTATGCTCGGGAGTCTCATGACTGGGCAACATGGCAATAAAACGATTGGCTACCCGAATGGAGTTTATCATTTTATGCTTGGCATAGCCCGGATGTACATTGCGCCCTTTGAAAACGATCTTGGCAGCTGCCGCATTGAAGTTTTCAAATTCCAATTCGCCTACTTCACCGCCATCCATCGTATAAGCCCAATCACATCCAAACTTCTCTACATCAAATTTATGGGCACCCAAACCGATTTCTTCATCCGGATTAAATCCGACACGAATTTTACCATGCTTGATTTCTGGATGCTCTTTCAAATAAGCCATAGCTGATACAATTTCCGCAATGCCGGCTTTATCGTCAGCACCCAGCAATGTTTTACCGTTGGTTACAATCAAGTCTTCACCTTGATGATCGAGCAGCTCTGGAAACTGAGAGGGAGACAATACGATATTCTCTTCGGCACACAAAACAATATCTTTTCCATCGTAATTTTCTACAATACGGGGAGTGACATTCTTTCCACTCATATCGGGACTTGTATCCATGTGTGAAATAAAACCAATGGTGGGCAACGGTTTATCTATATTAGCAGGGAGAGTGGCAAATAAATAGCCATTTTCATCCAGCGAGATTTCCTCCAAACCCAAAGATTCCAATTCTTCTTTCAGGATTTTGGCAAATACCATCTGTCCCGGAGTACTCGGAGTTACTCCGCTTTCTTCGTTCGCCTGCGTATCGAGGCTTACATACTTTAAAAAACGTTCTACTAAAGTCATATCATTTAGGGTTTAATGATTTATAATTTAACGATTTACAATTTGACAAAGTATGATAGATGATGTCTTATTGTACATCGTAAATCGTCAAATCATAAATACATAAATGCTCATTTAATTGCTGTAAAGATAAAGAAAGGGGCGTGAACTGCCAAGCAATTCACACCCCTTTTTTATTTATCAACGCCAATTTGTCAATCAAAAATGGCTACTTCCATCAAAACAATGGGTACATATCTTACATTTAGGTAACCCGATAGCTTCTACCAGAGTGTCCAACGTATTAAACTTCAAGGAGTAGAGACCGAAACGTTCTCGAATAACCTCTACCATCTTTTCATATTCCGGCGAACCCGCAGTGGCATACTTTTCAAGATTCTTATTCTCATCACCCTCCAATTCTTTAATCACCCGGCGAGTTATCAGATCCAAATCACTCTTAGAGGCGGTAAAGCCTACAAATGGACAGCTATAAATTAACGGTGGACAAGCAATGCGGATGTGCACTTCCTTGGCTCCACATTCATACAACACCTTTACATTGTCACGCAATTGAGTACCACGTACAATGGAATCATCACAAAACAACAGACGCTTGCCTTCCAGCATGGCACGATTGGGTATCAACTTCATTTTTGCCACTAACGAACGCATTTCCTGTTTGCTGGGAGTAAAACTACGTGGCCAAGTAGGCGTATATTTAGAAATTGCACGATGATAAGGCACACCCTTACCTTCAGCAAAACCCAAGGCCATACCTACACCGGAGTCTGGAATGCCACAAGCGCAATCCACTTCGGAATCATCAGTCTGTGCCATTTTAAAACCTGAGGTGAAACGTACCTTTTCCACATTTCTACCTTCATAGCATGAAGTAGGAAAACCGTAATAGACCCACAAGAACGAACAAATCTGCATTCCCTCATTAGGTTTACGCATTTGTTCCACACCGTCGGAAGTCAAACGCACAATTTCTCCCGGTCCTAAGTATTGTTCTATTTCATAATCTAAATTCGGGAAACTGCTCGATTCGCTTGTCGCAGCATAAGCTCCCTCTTTCTTACCAATAACTATAGGCGTACGCCCCCACTGGTCGCGAGCAGCAATGATACCGTCTTCCGTAAGCAGCAGCATCGAGCAAGACCCTTTGATATGCTTGTATACATTTTCAATGCCTTCAACAAAGTTCTTTCCTTGAATAAGAAGCAGCGCGATCAACTCTGTCTGATTGGTTTTACTGGAACTCAGTTCGGCAAAATGCATATTCTGAGCCAGCAATTTGTCTTCCAGCTCCTGCAAATTCACAATCTTAGCAACAGTGACAATAGCAAAACGTCCGAGGTGAGAATTCAATATAAGCGGTTGAGGGTCTGTATCGCTAATAATTCCGATACCGGAATGCCCTTTAAACTTATCCAGTTCATCTTCAAATTTCGTGCGGAAATAAGTACTTTCCAAGTTATGAATAGAACGTGTAAACACTTTATTTTCTTCATCATACGTTGCCAAGCCTCCACGTTTTGTTCCTAAATGTGAATTATAATCTGTGCCGTAAAACAAATCAGCCACGCAGTTTGCCTTGGCGACTGTCCCGAAAAAACCTCCCATAAGTTATGTTTGTTAATTGGTTATTTTTTTAACGAGCGCAAAGTTACAAAGAAGTTTCCTTGTTAGCGTCATATTCTATCAACACAATATCTAAAAAAACTTATTTTCATGAATGAGCTTGAATTTCTGAAAAGATCATGTAGCGCAGAAACAAAAGCATCCCACAGAATTAAATTCCTGCGGGATGCTCTCCAATACCTAATTAAAACTATTTCACCCTAATCATTTCCATTTTTTCACAGCTTTCTTATCAGCGGGAGTGGCTTCAATCAAGCTCAAAGCAAAACCACCGCTTCGGGCTTCCTTAACAGACATTTTAGTTTTACTGGTCACCAAGCCTTTCTTGATTTGATAAGAGGTTGGATCAGTTTGATAATCAGCATTCTCTCCGTCCGCATAAAGCGTTGCCACGTATTGCTTGCCTGGATCAAGGAAGTTGAGAGTAAAGTTAGCGATACGAGCATTTTCATCGGTAATGCCACCTACAAACCAGTTATTCGTTCCTTTAGCCTTACGAGCTATGGTGAGGTAATCGCCCGGTTCAGCTTCCATATATTTGCTGTCGTCCCAATCTAATGCCACATCTTTAATAAACTGGAAAGCATCCATATGCTTTTCATAGTTCTCCACTAAATCAGCAGCCATTTGTAGCGGGCTATAAAGCGTAACATACAAAGCCAACTGTTTGGCCAATGTAGTCTGTACCTGCCCGTGAGGCAAGTCACCCATAAAGTCAAGTTTGATATCGAAGATACCCGGTGTGTAATCCATCGGGCCACCAATGAGACGGGTAAAAGGAAGTATAGTTGTATGGAACGGTTTGCTACCGCCAAAGGCTTCATATTCGGTTCCACGAGCTGATTCATTACCAATCAGGTTGGGATAAGTACGACACAAGCCGGTAGGACGCACAGCTTCATGAGCATTCACACAAATCTTATAATCCGCTGCTTTCTGCAAAGCATATAAGTAATGGTTGTTTAGCCATTGTCCATAATGATGTTCACCGCGAGGAATCATATTACCTACATAACCGCTCTTCACTGCGTCATAGCCATTATCAACCATAAACTGATACGCCTTATCCATGTGACGTTCGTAGTTGCGCACAGAAGAAGAAGTTTCATGATGCATCATCAGTTTCACCCCTTTACTCTTGGCATATTCGTTCAGCATTTTCACATCAAAATCGGGATATGGAGTTACAAAATCGAACACATAATCTTTGGAATGACCAAACCAATCTTCCCAGCCTTCATTCCAGCCTTCCACCAATACTTGATCCAGTCCGTTATCAGCAGCGAAATCAATATAACGCTTCACATTTTCATTGTTGGCTCCATGGCGTCCGTTTGGCTTCATCTTTGTATAGTCAGTCTCGCCCAACTTTACCGAAGGAAGTTCATCCGTATAAGCCCAACTGCTCTTGCCTGCAATCATTTCCCACCATACACCTACATACTTCACCGGCTTAATCCATGATACATCTTCATAAGCACAAGGCTCGTTCAGGTTCAAAGTTATTTTAGAAGCCAGAACGTCACGGGCATCATCACTGACAATAATGGTACGCCATGGCGATTGGCAAGGAGCTTGCAAATACCCTTTGTCACCTTTTGCGTCAGGTGTTAACCAAGATTCAAACACAAAATTTTGATCATCCAGATTCAAGTGCATACAAGAATAATCGATCAAAGCAGCTTCATGAAGGTTGATGTAAATGCCATCGGCCGTCTTCATCTGCAAGGAAGTCTGAACTCCCGTAGGAGAAAATTGCGTCTGCGAAGAATTTTCAGTAACAGCAGCTTCCATCAAACCGCGAATCTCAGAAAGTTTAGATTCCATATAGTCATACTCCTGCGTGTCATAATCACCCGGAATCCAGAAGGTTTTATGATCACCGGTCATAGCAAATTGAGTATGCTCTTCCTTGATCACAAAGTAATTCAGATTTTTTTGCAAAGGAAATTCATAACGAAAACCCAATCCGTCATCGAAAAGACGGAAACGAATCATGATAGTACGGTCTTGCGCCTTCTGGTTCAAAGTAACAGCTAACTCATTGTAATGGTTGCGGATTTGTTTCACTTCCCCCCAAACCGGTTCCCAGGTTTCATCAAATGTAGCTGTTTTAGCATCAGCTAATGTAAAGCCGTTCATCAAACCCGGATCATTTTTCAGTTCCAAACCCAACTTGGACGGTTTAATCACTACCTTTCCTTTGTAAGAAAGACCGTAAACAGGTTCACCCTGAGCATTCACAGAAAAGCTCAATTGGAGTTGTCCGTTGGGAGAAGTAATACCCTCCGCCTTCGCCATGCTACTTACAAAAAAGACAAGCAAGAAACAAGCAAGTTTAGTGCAGATTGTTTTCATATTTTTCATGTTATTGTTTATATAATAATTACCGTAATACAAATATATGAAATTAGGAGAAGACACCGGAAGCGAATCCATGAAATAATGAATCATTCACCGGCAAACGTTTGCATAAGAGGATTTCAAAAGCAAAACGGGAATGAAGAGCTTACTTTGTTCCCATTCCCGTTTACCGACAGGTTCAATCTGTCTTAACGATTATCCCAAAGGATTACCATCACCGCTGCCACCATCAGGATTTCCGGAATCACTGCCATTACTACCATCGGTATAATCCATATCAGGCACCGTCATTTTGGTGACACTCATTTTACTCAACATCGCACTGAAAGCTTTTCCCGGGGAAAAGAGAATGCGTTTACGGACAATATTACTGGCGGTAACACCGGTTTCCGTATCTGCACACTTGCCCACAAAAGAAGGACGAAACAAGCCGAAATCACCTAAACGAACCGTCTTTCCGTCATCAATTTCTTCCGACATGATATCCACAAGACCCGCAGCCACCAAGTCCACCGTCTTTCTATGAATACCAATAATACGACTCACTTTGGCACACAATTTATCAAAATCCAATTCACCTGCTCCTACGGATTTGGCAACATACTTTACGGTTTTATCCTTATCAAAACCAAATACACGTTTAGCTACTACATACTGAAGTCCCATAATTTTTTAATACTTTAAAAGGTTCATATAAACATATCAGGCCGAAGCCTCTCTTCTCTTTCAAGAAGCGGAAATTGATCGCGAGGCCTCAACGAACCAGCATCCGTTCTCTTGAATTCGATGTTGCAAAGTTAGGGTGAGACTAACGTGAATGCAAGAAAACAACCTCTACAGCCGTTTCTGTTAAAGTACTAAATAACAATGAATTAAAAATAGGAGATCTCTACAAGTGAAAATACCCTAAGCGAAAGTAAAAAGGGAAAAGAGGTAGAATCTCTACCATGGAGATAGGTAATCCACTGATTACCAATACCACCTTTCAGCAAGTTCTCTACCATGAGGCATTTAGATGCTAAAAGGGCTTCAAGGCTATGGTAAGTATTCAATATGTCAGCCCCAACTGCCACAGTGGTATAACATTCAAAAATCCGTTTTCTATATCGTCTTTGACAATATATCCATTTTCAACTCCTTCAATTTGTTTTTGACCTTTATTCTTGCCCCCAACCTCAAAAGTTTTGTTGTCAATCAAAAAGTCAGCAACAGGGGATGTAAACACATTATGTTTCACTCGCATTTGATTTAAGAAGAATGTTTCTCGAATGTTACCAATGTTAGAAGTATCTTCCGCAAGGCCATAAATCAAATTCGTATTGTCCAAGTAGATTTTATCCACTTTACCTAATCCTCGAATACCAATTGTATGATCTCTTAGTTGTGCAATCATACCTGCCTCCTCAATGTACAGACAATAATCGGCAATATTGTTACGACTAGCAGATAGTATTTCAGCTATTTTACTCATATTCGGCTTGAATGGTACGCTTTTGGCTATAATCGCAAGCAATTGTTTTAACTTTCTGCCTGTTGCCACATTCATATCAGCATACATTGGAATATCATTTTCTAATGTTTGGTTGATAATTTGCCCCAAACGTATTTCAAAATCCCCTTCCAATGAAAAAGGATAATAGCCTCGTTTTAGATAATCAACGAAAAAAGGCAATGGACGTTCTAAGCCTGAAATCTTAACCTTATGCTGCACTATTTCCTCCAAAGAATATGTTTTCGCAGCGATCTTGTGAAATAACTGCAAATATTCACGAAAAGACAAACCTTGCATATTGTATATAACAGCTCTACGACTAAGATCAGAAGCTCCCTTCTTTATATCCAATACGGGAGAGCCTGTAAAAACAACTTTCAAATCCTTGTGATAGTCGTAAATCAGTTTCAGCTCCTTCGCCCAATCCTTGTATTTGTGAATCTCGTCTATAAATAAATATTTTCCTCCATGTTTAACAAAACGATCTACTAATTCCGTGATTCGATTATCTACAAAATAAAAAGCTTCCGCCGTTACGTAAAGCGTTTCAATTGGATTTAAATTCTGTTTGATATATTGCAATATCAAAGTGGTCTTTCCCACACCACGAGGTCCGATAAGACCAATCATTCGACTTTCCCAATTGATCTCATTATACATATAGCGCAAGAAGCTTGTATTTGCTTCTTGAATTAGCTTATTGGAGTATTCAAATAACTTATCCATATCATCTGCTTTTTTTGCAAAGATAATACATTTGCACTTAAACAGTGCATTTTTATCACATATTTGCACTACAATAGTGCATTATCTTCTATTAATCTTCTACAACTACTCAATATCCGCTTCTTAATGAGTCGTGACGAACAATAACACCTTTCTTGGTCACTTTTCAAAGATTGAATTTAAGATTCATTCACTACCTTTGTAAAAAATACAATAGGATGAAATATATCAAAAGCTAACAAAAGAGAAAGAATCTCTGATGACTAAGTTGAAGAGCAGTTCACAAAGCACCGATTATGAAAAAGAAATAGTAGAAACCTTTACACAGAATGAAGATGATACTATGTTTAGTATTTTGGAGAAAATAGATCCTGAGGTAAATATCGGATTGCCAGTATTGTAATTCCGATATAATGATATTTTCGATACAAAGGGAGCAGTAATGGCAACCGCCGTCATGGCTATACCCCAAACAGGTCCAGACTCCTCTTGGAGAAGTAACTGTCCACACGCCCCGTGACCGGGAGTCAACCTTTGAGCCTGAGTTTATAAGAAAGCGTGAGCGTATTTTGGCTGATGGCGTTGCTGACCGCATAATCGGCTTATACGCTTTGGGCAATAGTACCCGTGAAATCAGTGACTGGATGGAAAAGAATTTAGGGAATATAAAAACATATTATATTCCACAAGGCAAAAACCCATCCCAAACCATCTTTTTAT
>CALYZE010000068.1 GCA_945607605.1 uncultured Bacteroides sp. | reverse complement strand
AATTTCTTACGTGATACAATCCTCAGATCTCTTTTGTTGGATACAAAAACACCCATTCATCCTGAAAGAGAGAAAAGTGGGCAACTAGTAGGAAACAACTTATTGAATACAAGAAGAAAACATATTCTCTGTTAGGAGAGATCTCTGTTCCAAGGCTGGGAATACATATCCGCAACCTTGGAATAGGCATTCCCAACGTTGGAACAAGCGTTCGTAAGCTATGAATAAACTTTCCATTGAACTGATCTTGAAATTGAAGAATGACTGTCCGATCAAATAGATAGGTCTCAAAACATAAAAGGGACACTGCATCACGCGGTGTCCCATTTATTTTAGTTAGTTTTTATAAGATTTTGAGAGAATTGAAACTTCACAGCCTCGCTTCCAGTTGTTTTAATAAAGCACACTAACTATATTATATTTAAAGCAAATGAAAATGTTATTTTAAAAAGCAAATGAAAATATCTATTTTTTGTTTTCCTTCACCTTATCCACAGGATGCAAACTATCTATTATTTGCTTCTCATGTGTCACGGTCATATCGCCCGAAAGGGCTACCGACGGTGCAGAGATTTGTTTACCAATGGTATCGACTGCAGCTACTTCTTTTACATCAGAGAAAAATGAATGCTGCATCATATTTCCCAGTGAAAGTACGACTATCACTACTGCAGCGGCTTTGAACAACGGCATGAAGCGTGCAGTTAATGTCATGCGTTTTGCCTTGACAACCGGAACTTCTATTTCAGCAAGCACCCGAGCATCGAAATCTTCACCCAAATGCACTTTCTGCTGAAGCTGCTGATATACAAACAGATTCTTGTAACGGAGCAAATGTTCAGGAACATTATCTTCACTAAAAAAAGCACGTAACTGAGCTTCTTCCTCTAGGGAAGTCTCACACTGCCAATAGCGTTCCAAGAGCTGTTCTATATATTTAGAGTCCATAACCTTCTATATTTATAAACTTTTGTTTTACTTTTTGTCGAGCCCTGAAGAGATTCACTTTCACTTGTTCCTCTGTTAGATTCAGGACAGACGCTATTTCTTTATAACTTTGCCCCTCAATATCTCTAAGCTGCATAATCAGCTTCTGTTTCTCGGGAAGTTCGTTCATCAATCGATGGATCAGCATCATGTGCTCTTTGGTCACTAACTTCTCGTAAGGGGTCGATGCATCCGAAGATCGTTCCATTTCCGGGGTGAGTTCTACAGTCTGAGCATCTTTCCTTTCGCTACGGTCTATAGCCAAGTTTTTTGCCACTGTCAAACAATAGGCTTCAATTGAATCAAATTGTTTCCAATCATCGCGTTTGTTCCAAACCCTAATCAACGTTTCTTGCACAATATCTTCCGCCTCTGCCCTATCGAACGTAATTCTCAAAGCTAACCGAAAGAGTTTATCTTTCAGCGGGAGAATGTCATTACGAAAGTTGATTTTTTGCATCTCTAATAGAATTGACGGTTAAGTATCCAGAAAGTTACAGACGATCCCCACTTTTTTCAAATTATTTTTTGATCAGCGTTCCACCATGCTCATTAATAGCTGAAGATAAAGTTATGATAACTTGAGAAACTCCGGCATTGATTGCTCCAAAAGAGTTTTCCAACTTAGGAATCATACCGCCTTGAATCACTCCATCAGCAACATATTGTTTAAATTCATCCGGCGTTATTTGTGGAATGACACTGTTATCATCCTTTTCATCACGCAACACCCCTTTCTTCTCAAAACAATAGACCAGTGTTACCTCAAACTGTCCTGCCAAGGCTTTTGCTGTTTCTCCGGCTATGGTGTCGGCATTCGTGTTCAATAGATAACCACTACCATCGTGAGTCAATGGGGCCATCACCGGAACCACACCTTTGTGGATCAATTCGCCCAAAAAGATTCCGTCCACTTGCTCAACATCTCCTACAAAGCCATAATCTACATCCTTAACCGGACGTTTTACAGAACGGATGACATTCATATCAGCTCCGGTAAGTCCTAATGCATTTACTCCACGCGCTTGAAGACCGGCAACTATATTCTTGTTTACCAGTCCGCCATACACCATGGTCACTACTTTCAAGGTTTCGGCATCGGTAATACGTCGTCCATTCACCATCTGGCTTTCAATACCCAGTTGGGCAGCCAACTTCGTAGCTGAACGTCCACCCCCATGTACCAAAACTTTATAGCCTTCAATGGCGGCAAAGTCATCTAACAACTTGTAAAGAGTGGCCTCTTCTTCTACAATCTTGCCACCTACTTTTATGACAGTTAATTTTTCTCTCATCCTCTTTTTATTATATAGTTAGGCACGAATTACACGAATTCTACGGTCACTTTTTATGCTCAAAAGTTACTCGACCGTGCCTTCCTATGTAATTCGTGCCTAATTCTTATTCCAAATACGTATATCCGTACAATCCCGAGCGATAATTGGATAAAAATTCTTTCCCTTCTTCCAAAGATATTTTTCCTTCTTTAACGGATTGAGTTACCCAAGTTTCGAGAGTTCTTACTAATTTTTTAGGATTATATTGTACATAGTCAAGTACTTCTGCAACGGTTTCTCCATCAATAACTTGTTCAATACTATAGCCTTTGTCGTTTACAGCCACGTGTACAGCATTTGTATCACCAAACAAATTGTGCATATCGCCAAGAATTTCTTGATAGGCACCAGCCAAAAACACACCTACATAATAAGGTTCCTTACTTTTCAAAGCGTGTACCGGCAAGTAGTGAGACACATTCTTTGTCGAAACAAAATTTGCAATCTTCCCATCCGAGTCACACGTCACATCCTGCAAGGTGGCTGTACGATCCGGTTTCTCATCCAAACGCTGGATAGGCAAAATCGGGAAAATCTGATCTATTGCCCAAGAGTCGGGTAAAGATTGGAAGAGCGAAAAATTACAAAAGTATTTATCTGCCAACAATTTGGGAAGTCCGCGGAACTCATCAGGTGCATGCTTCAAACCACCGGCAATCTGGTTCACCTCACGCATGATCGACCAGTACAGGCGTTCAATTTTAGCACGGGTCTGCAAATCGACAATACCGTGGCTAAACAAATCGAGAGATTCTTCGCGAATCTGTTGCGCATCGTGCCAGGCCTCCAACATCCTATTTTGGTTCAACGTATCCCAAATGCTATAAAGCTCTTGGAGAAGTTCATGGTCCTCTTTCGTTACCTCATCATCATCGTCCCATTCGGGTAAAGTAGCCGTCTCCAGTACTTCAAAAATAAGTACAGAATGATGCGCCGTCAATGCGCGACCACTTTCAGTAATGATATTAGGATGAGGAATACCCTTTTTATCACTGGCGTCTACAAGAGCAGAGATAGAGTCGTTCACATATTCTTGGATGGAATAGTTCACGCTTCCTTCGCTATTAGAGGATCGTGTACCGTCATAATCCACACCCAAACCGCCACCAACGTCTACAAACTCCACGTTGAAGCCCATAGCATGTAACTGTACATAAAATTGTGAGGCTTCACGCAACGCTGTCTTGATGCGACGAATTTTCGTAATTTGACTTCCGATATGGAAATGTATCAATTTCAGACAATCCTTCAGATTCTTATCCACCAGATAATCGAGTGCTTCCAACAGTTCACTGGAAGAAAGACCGAACTTGCTTGCATCGCCTCCAGAGTCCTCCCATTTTCCACTTCCTGAAGAAGCAAGCTTGATGCGAATACCAATATTAGGCTTTACATTCAACTGTTTCGCCATCTTGATAATCAACTTCAACTCATTCATCTTTTCTACCACGAGATAAATACGTTTCCCCATCTTTTGGGCCAACAAAGCAAGCTCAATGTAACTTTCGTCTTTATACCCATTGCAGACAATCAGGGAGTCAGAATCCATATTCGTGGCAATCACTGCATGCAACTCCGGTTTGGAACCAGCTTCCAACCCTAGGTTGAACTTCTTCCCATGGCTGATAATCTCCTCAACAACAGGACGCATCTGATTGACTTTAATTGGATAGATGATAAAACTCTCTCCCTTGTAGCCATACTCCTCAGAAGCTTGTTTGAAACAACAGGAAATTTTTTCAATCCGATTGTCAAGAATATCGGGAAAACGTACCAGCATAGGTGCTGCTACATCACGTAGTTGTAGTTCGTCCACCAATTCTTTCAAATCGACAGCCACTCCATCTTTACGCGGTGTTACCACAACATGACCTTTGTCATTAATACCAAAGTACGAAGTGCCCCAACCAGTAATGTTGTACAACTCTTCTGAATCTTCAATACGCCATTTTCTCATTTTCTATTACTTTGCGGTTTTAGTAGTTTAATTTTATAAAGGGGAACAAAAATACATATAAATATAATATCTCCTGTTTTTTCAACCGGAAAATTCACATTTACAAGAGATTAAAGTTCTAAAAGATTTCGTAATTGTTGTACAGCCTCAGCTATCTGCCGATAACTTTCCAGGTGATCTCCGTCGAAGCGGTAATGCGCCTGCGTATAGAAGGAGGCACGTTTAGCTAATGTTTCTTCTATAAAAGCATGCAGTTCCTCATTCGTTTTTCCTTGGAGAATAGGACGTTGTTGCGTAGCTAGGCAAAGACGCCGAAACAAGATGTCGGGATGAACATCCAAGAAGACAGTATATCCATGCTCATTCATATACTCCATATTATCAAAGAAACAAGGAGTACCACCACCAGTAGAGATAATCACATCTTCAAACTCTGCCACTTCGTGGAGCATGTTCTGTTCCAATTCACGAAAAGAGGCTTCTCCCCGCTCGATGAACAATTCACGAATAGATTTGTGAAAACGTTCTTCGATGTACCAATCCAAGTCAATGAATGGTACATTCAGTTCGCGGGCAAAAGCCTTTCCTAAAGTTGTTTTACCGGCTCCCATATAGCCAGTCAAGAAAACACGTATCATATCTACTTATTCTTTGCCAACAAAGATAGTGCAAACCGAGAGTATAATAAAACGAACAAGTTCCTTTTTTATACAGAGCAGTAATCTTTCTTCGATTTATAAGCAAAGATAAACGATTCTGAACGGATATTAGCCTAATAATCAGCGGAAAATCTTGATACGCTTACTCAAATCTTCAAACTGCTTTTCGCCAGGATCACCGGTCGGCGTTCCGAAAGGCATTTGTGCTACCAACGCCCACTCTGCGGGGAGATCCCAAGTACGCCGTACTTCTTCATCTATCAACGGATTGTAATGTTGGAGGGAAGCGCCCAGCCCAAGGTCTTCAAGCTTCGTCCAAATAACCAATTGATGCATAGCAGAAGTATGCTGCGACCAAGTAGGGAATCGTTCTTGATAAGAAGGGAATGCCTCTTGAAGCTTCTTAACAACCGCATTGTCTTCAAAATACAATACTGTACCGTGTCCACAAGCAAAGCAGCCATCAATTTTAGCTTCTGTCTGAACAAAAGCCTCTGCAGAGATGATTTTCTTCAATGTTGCCTTCACAATATTCCACAACTTTTTATGTTCGTCTCCAAACAACAATACAATTCTCGTAGATTGTGAATTAAAAGCTGAGGGTACATGTTTTACGGATTCACGCACAGCGTGTATAATTTCTTCGTCCAATACCGGGGAGTCATTACCAATGGAGTAATAGGTGCGTCGATGCTCTAAAGCTTCTTCAAATGTTCTTTTCATTATTATTCTTTTTTGATTTTATCTTTATATAGGAGAACAAGTTAGAGGAAGAAATTGTTCGTTTTATAAAATGCTTATCATGCTTTCATTATTAGACTTCTTTCAAAAAGCATGCATCTTTACAAATTTAAGTCCTTTCATTTCTTTTCTTTACTTATCTTTGTCCCGATTATGAAAAAAGAAAAATTCTATGTTGTATGGGCAGGTGTCACCCCAGGTATTTACACCTCGTGGGTAGATTGCCAATTGCAAATAAAAGGGTATGAAGGTGCAAAGTACAAATCTTTCGAAACACGTAAAGACGCGGAAACGGCTTTTACCTCCTCACCTTATGCGTATATTGGAAAGAATTCTGCCTCCAAAATTCAAAAACAAAACAATATAGATACTTCTTTGCCTGCTTCTGTAATAGACAACAGCTTGGCTGTGGATGCTGCCTGTAGCGGCAATCCCGGAGCAATGGAGTACCAAGGTGTGCACGTTGCCAGCCGCCAACAGATATTTCATTTCGGCCCCTTGTATGGTACCAATAACATCGGAGAGTTTCTTGCCATAGTTCATGGACTTGCCTTGCTGAAACAAAAAGGATACGACTTGCCTATCTATAGCGATAGTGTAAATGCTATCAGTTGGGTAAAGCAGAAGAAGTGCAAAACTAAACTCCCCCGTGATTCCAAAACCGAAGAACTTTTTCTTCTCATAGAACGTGCCGAGAAGTGGTTGCGCGAAAACTCCTATAACACTCCTATATTGAAGTGGGAAACTAAACAATGGGGAGAGATTCCTGCCGATTTCGGACGAAAATAAACACACAATTACAAATAGCGCGAATACCTCGAACTCTTTGTCCGACTGTATTCGCGCTAGAAGAATGATGTGACTGAGCTTATGAAAGAATAGACACCATTCTATTTGCTATACGATGCTTTTACAAAAGGAGATTCAAGCAGATAATCCAAACTCCGTTTCACGCTTTCTTCTACTGGAAAACTATAGTTTTCTATCTCAGCAACAATGTGGCGTACGCCAGCTTGTTCTGTATGCTTAAAAATAGCATCATAACCTACCATGCCACTCTGTCCTATTTCACGATGATCTTTGACGTGCAACATCGCGAAGCGTCCAGGGTACTTGTTGAAGTAATCCACCGGACTATTCTGCCCGCGCACTACCCAATAAACATCCATTTGGAAAAACACATACTCAGGATTGGTGTGTTGTAACATGTAGTCCAGCATCAATTCCTTATCTTCCACTTTCTTGAATTCGTGCGCATGATTATGATAACCATACTTCAAACCAGCAGCCTTGCAACGCTTACCTATCTCATTATAATAATCACAGTAAGTCTGCAAATCCTTCAGTGTATTAGGTACAGAAAGATAAGGAGTTACAATATACTCCATGCCGGCAGTCTTATGAGCGGCAATACATTGATCCCACCACTTCAAGGCTTCCGTCAAATTACCAGAAGCTAGTTCTTCGTCGGACAATCCGCGAGAACAGTGCGAAGAGAGCACAGTCATGCCGTTTTTCTCTACCATCTGCTTAAACTCCCGAGGCGTCTTTCCATAAAACTTGCCATCATTGTAGTTGGCAGTTTCCACACTAGTGTAACCCATATCCGCCAAATTCTTCAGAATTTGGTTAAGATCACCACCCTTGTTAATTAGATCCCTCACGGAGTAGAGTTGTATGGCTACTTCTTTCTTTTTCTGGGCTATAGCTACTTGTGGCATGGTTAAACAGAGAGTCAATAAAATCAGAACGTATTTGATTCTCATAATGTAATCGTTTTTAGAAGATTAGTCGAGAACTTTCACACGAATGTTACGGAACCAGATATCGTCTCCATGATCTTGCAGCCCGATGAAGCCTTCATGATTGTCACCACCGCAATTGTTCAGCAATTCGAAAGCTAAAGGCCATTTGGCTTCACTAAACTTGCTAGCTTGCAACATATCAGTCCATTGCTTAGTCCATAAGTGGTATTCCACTACATTTTCGTCATTTTGTCCATGAATCACAGTGCCTTTGAATATCATCACCTTAGCTTTGTTCCATTCACCAAAAGGTTTGGCATTCTGTGGAACAGCCGGTATCATATCATACAATGAAGCAGCCTGGCGATTGTTATCCTTACCTAACTTAGCATCCGGGTGATTCTCGTTATCCAACAACTGAAATTCGGGAGCAGAAATATAGATCGGCTCCAATACGTCATTGCCATCCTTATCTTTAGACGTTACTTCTTGAGCCAAATAAAGAATACCTGAGTTACCGCCTTTGGAAATTTTCCATTCCAATTCCAGCTCAAAGTTTTTAAACTTATGAGCAAAAATCAAGTCACCGCCGTCAGCTACTTGGCCTTCACCGCCACCACTACCGTTAAACTTGAGACAACCGTCTTCAATTATCCATCTTGCAGGCACTTTATCCTTCCCATATCCACGCCATCCGTCCAGGCTCTGTCCATCGAAAATAGTAATATAACCGTCTGCATCAATTGGCAAATTCAGACTATCAGTTTCGGGAGCTTTCAATGATTTAGAATAAGACAACATTGCAGTTGCAGGTTCTGCATCTTCTTCTGTAGTATCCGATTTCTTAGCACCACCGCAAGAGGTAAGCATACCTCCAATGAGGCAACAAGTCAAAGAGTAAAATAAATTCTTCATAATTATTACAATTTAAAAGTTATGGGTTTCATTTTTATTGAGGCATATCAGGCAGCTTCCAGCCTTCACGATAGTTGTGCTTCACAAGTTCTTCAGCAAAAGCCTTGGCATTGACAGGATCGGTCCATGTCTTATTAAAGGTAGGATGTCCGTTGTGTATTTTGAAACCATCCTTAACTACCGTACGCAACGTCTCGTTTTCGTCGATATTGGTGAAGCGCATATTGGCACCATCCCATTCCAACGTTTTGTTCAAACCTTGCAAACGAATAGCCAATACACCCATTGCCACCATTTCATTCATCGGACCTGCTTCTGAGAAGTCAGACTTAGGCATTACACGATTGTCGCTATTTTCCTTACAAGCACGTACCCAATCCATTTCATGACCACCACTCATCGCCTTCGGCACACGGCGACAAACTTTCGGCGCATTCGGCACACGGCCAGAGAGCAACCATGGGTTTTGTCCATAACACCCGCATATCAGCGTGTCTTTAGTACCGTGAAAGATGGTCAGACCACCACCACTCTGCATCAATTGCTTTCCTTCAGGGAAGCCTTTTGGACGTTCGGGCATCATGCCCCCATCGTACCAATGTACTTCCACTTCGGGCATAGCCACCTTCGGCATATTTTCACGTGCAGGGAAAATCATCTTCACATGCTGGGCTTGCGGAGCACAAGAATTCAACAATAGAGTAGACGACCCTTCCACTTTGACGGGATATTGCAATTTCAGAGCTCTGAACGGTTGGTGAAGGATGTGGCACGCCATATCACCCAATGCTCCCGTACCGTAATCCCACCATCCACGCCAGTTCCAAGGATGATAAATTTCATTATAAGGATTTAATTTTGCAGGGCCGGTAAAGAGATCCCAATTCAGAGTACGGGGAATGCGATCTTCTTTTTCCGGTACATTGAGCCCTTGCGGCCAAATGGGGCGATCAGTAGCACATTCCACTTTGGTAATCTCACCAATCTCACCATTCCATATCCATTCACACACTAAATCAGTACCTTCGTCCGACGAACCTTGGTTGCCCATCTGTGTAACTACCCCGGTAGAAGAAGCTAAGCGTGACAGCAGACGTGATTCATAAACGGAGTGTGTAAGTGGTTTTTGGCAAAATACATGCTTACCCATCGTCATAGCATCAGCTGTAATAATGGCATGTGTATGATCTGCCGTAGCAACAATTACCGCATCAATGGATTTACCCATTTCATCGTACATCTTACGGTAATCCCAATACTTTTTAGCATTGGGGAATTCATCGAATACTCCTTTTGCATAACGCCAGTCCACATCGCAGAGTGCTACGATATTTTCTGTACCTTTCACATGATTGATGTTAGTGTGCCCCATACCCCCGATACCTACGGCAGCAATGTTTAAACGATCACTGGGAGATACGTATCCATGGCTTTTACCTAAAATGCTGCTCGGAGCAATGGTAAATCCCGCCAAGGCTAATCCTCCAGTTTTAAGAAATTCTCGTCTTGTAAATTTTGACATGGTTCTTAGATTTTAAAACGGTTAATATAATAGATTTTAAAGCATTCTTAAACAAAGGTCAGACCATCGTCTTTTTGGGACGAAGCAAGCCATAACCTTCTTTCATGTGCCTCCTACGCTCTCTGATTTCTTCCAAGGTTTGCAAATTTCCTATTCCTGGTAATTCATTTCGGCATGCGTCTTCTAAAAATATCCAGCCATACTGCGATGCAATAGCCGCGTCTCGCATGGACGGAAGTCTCGGATCATGTTTCCCATTTTCGATGGAATCAGCCATAATATTACAAAGCTTGTCCAGATTCTTTCCCCCAAATGGCTTTTCTATGCGAAGCGTACGATTTACTCCGTGAAGTTCTACTACAGCTGTTCTGAAATCATGCGTCATGCGTACGATACCCTTTGTCCCGATAATATCTGTATAGGAATTGTGAGTTTGATTTCTGGAAAGTTGTCCGTAAACAAAACCTTGAGTAATATCGAATACTACACCGTTCTGGAAAGTGCCATGAGACTGTACCCACCAAGGATCCTTGTAGTTCCACATCCGCATGCCTTGTGCATGCCAAGTTTTGTATTCGTTGCCGGCATACCAGCGGGCGATATCTATGTAGTGCATGCCACAATCATGATAAGCGGGCCCTTCGTACTCGTGTCCCTCACCTGGGGCCAGTCCCGGAGTCATGTGACAGATGCGCAAAATGGCTAGTTCGCCAATTTCACCTTCATCAATAAATCGCTTCATGGTCTGGTGATACCAGGAATTACGGAGATAGAGGTTGACAGCAGCAACCTTATTATACTTTTCAATCAAGTCCACAATCTCCCATTCCTTTTCAATGGTATCAGCAATAGGTTTTTCTGTAAGAATATGTTTGTTGCTCCGGACAGCTTTCTTTATTTGTTCATTTCTGGAATCAGCCAATGCAAAAAGACCAACAACCTCTATGCTGCAGTCGTCAAAAATTTCTTGTTCATCAGATATAATTCGGGATGAAGGAGAGAGTTTTTTTGCTAATTCGCGAGAAACAGAATCGGTATCACAAATATATGCGATATCCCAACGACCGCTTTTTTGCATCTCCTCCCAATACATTTGCCCCATCCTACCAAATCCAATTAAACCTACTCTTATTTTCATGATAAAAAGACGTTAAATATTTACAACTCACAATAGGTTTGGATAGATCGGATTACATGACTATATATATCTAGTTTGATAATCATAGCAGTTCTCGCCTTAGACGTTAAAGGTAGTTTTCTCATAGCAATAACGTATATTTATGTATGTGTTTCTACAAAAATAGGATAATTCGCAATAGAAGGGAGGAGATACAAAGTTAAATAAACAAAAAAAG
>CALYZE010000067.1 GCA_945607605.1 uncultured Bacteroides sp. | reverse complement strand
CACTTATGCTTTTCTTCAGTGCTTTCCTTAATCCTGCTGCACCCCCTTCAACGTCAACTGTATGCGCTTGCGCTCCGTATCAATACTAAGCACTTTTACACGCAAATGTTGATGAATGGAAACCACTTCGTTAGGGTCTGATATAAATCTGTCGGCAAGCTGAGAGAGGTGAATCAGCCCATTTTCTTTGATACCTATATCGACAAATGCGCCAAAGTTCGTGATGTTCCCCACAATTCCCGGCAGCTCCATGCCTTCACACAGGTCATTGATGGTGCGTACATTCTTATCAAACTCAAAAATCTTGATAGGACCACGCGGATCACGTCCGGGCTTGTCCAATTCCTGCAAAATATCTTTTAACGTCGGCATGCCTACAGTAGGAGAGAGGTAACGTTCCGGATTTATTTTCAATCGTAACTCCTTGCTGCTTATCAATTCAGGCACGGTGCATCCCAAATCTTTGGCCATTTGTTCAACAATGCAATAACTTTCAGGATGCACAGCCGTATTGTCCAGCGGATTCTTTGCATCCGGAATGCGTAAGAAGCCTGCACACTGTTCAAAGGCCTTGGCACCCATGCGCGGAACCTTCATCAACTCCTTGCGCGAAGCAAAAGCTCCATTCTCTGCACGGCAATTCACAATGTTTTGTGCCAGCTGAGGCCCCAATCCCGAGATGTAAGTCAAGAGATGACTGCTGGCGGTATTCAGATTCACACCGACCAAGTTTACACAGTTTTCTACCGTCTGGTCCAGTGACTTTTTCAATTTGCCTTGATCCACGTCGTGCTGATACTGACCTACACCAATCGATTTAGGATCAATCTTCACCAGCTCGGCCAATGGGTCCATTAAACGCCGACCAATGGATACAGCCCCACGTACAGTCACGTCATATTCCGGAAACTCATCCCGGGCAATTTTGGAGGCAGAATAAATGGAAGCACCTTGTTCGCTAACCATAAACACCTGCACCTCACGGTTGAAAAGCTGACGTTTCAGAAAGTCCTCGGTTTCCCGACTGGCGGTTCCGTTCCCAATGGCAATGGCATCTATTTTGTAAGCCTCTATCATCTTATTCACTTTAGAAAATGCGTCCTTGGTTTTGCTTACCGGTGGATGCGGATAGATATTTTCATTGTGCAACAAGTTGCCTTGCGCATCCATACACACTACTTTACAACCGGTTCTAAAACCCGGATCGATGCCCATTACCCGCATTTGTCCCAGAGGAGAAGCAAGCAACAATTGACGAAGATTTTCGGTAAACACCCGGATGGCCTCTTCATCAGCCCGTTCCTTACTCAGTGCGGCAAACTCCGTTTCGATGGAAGGTTTCAACAAACGCTTGTACGCATCTTGTACGGCTTCCGCCACCTGTTGTCCGCAGGCATTGTTGCTGCGTACAAACTGTCGGTCGAGACGCTCCAGACACACCTCATCGTCCGGTTGGATGCTGACCTTCAGCAAACCTTCGGCTTCGGCGCGACGAATGGCAAGCAGGCGGTGAGAACTGCAACGTTTCAACGACTCCGAACAATCAAAATAATCCCTGTATTTAGCCGCTTCTTCTTCCTTCCCTTTGACCACTTTCGCGGTTAACACTCCTTGTTGGGCAAAGACATTTCGGACACTGTTTCTGGCCCGTTCATCTTCGCTTACATGCTCTGCAAGAATATCACGTGCACCTTTCAAGGCCTCTTCCACATCTTTCACATCGCCCTTCACAAAGTCGGCGGCACGACTCTCCGGATGAGGCTCTCTTTGCAGCAAGAGTAGGGTAGCGAGCGGCTCCAATCCCTTCTGACGGGCGGCTTCGGCACGCGTTTTGCGCTTCGGTTTATACGGCAGATAGATATCCTCCAGAGTGGTATTGTCCCACGTCTCTTCAATACGTTTCCGAAGTTCGGCGGTCAGCTTCCCTTGCTCCTCCATCGTGCTGAGAATGGTCTCTTTGCGCTTTGCAGTCTCTTTCAGCTTCTCATATCGTGTCTGAATGGCTTCGATCTGCACTTCATCTAAACCTCCGGTGACTTCTTTACGGTAACGGCTGATAAAAGGAATGGTAGCACCCTCATTCAGTAGGGTAAGGGTTTGGCTAATTTGTTTTTCCGACAAACTGAGGGCGTCGGATATCATGCGTTGGAATAATTGTATCATTTGATATTCTTTTAAAATAGGGTGTCAAATGTACGAAAAAAATAGTTGCTTCCTCGATTTATATTCAACTTTAATATGTATATTTGCCACAATTATGAAAAATAATAGATGAACCTGTCTAAAAGCATATTGTGCAAAATAGGGACTTTGTTGCTCTTGTTTTGTTTTTTTCTTCTATCTGCCTCTGCAAAGACAGGAGACCATCCGGTATTAATCATAAGCTCCTATAACCCCGATGCCCGTCAAACCGCTCGCACCATTTCCGACTTTATAGAAAAATACCCCCGGTTGGGAGGTCAGAGAGCCATTGCATTGGAAAATATGAATTGTAAAAGTTTCTCCGAATCGGCAAGGTGGTCTCGAAGAATGAAAGGACTGCTGGCAAAATACAAAGGACGGGAGAAACCCTCGTTGATTGTTCTCATTGGTCAGGAGGCGTGGGCTGCCTATCTCTCCTTGGGCGATTCGATTCCCAAAGACATACCCGTTTTAAGTGCATTGGCTAGTAAAAATGCCATCGTATTGCCGCAAAGCACCGATTCGTTGCAAACATGGATGCCCAAATCTGTTGATTTCTTTACCGACTTCTCAAAGCCAACTATCCAATCAGGTTTCTTGTACCACTATGACGTGGTAGCTAACATCAATCTAATCAAGAAACTCTACCCTCAAACCAAAAACATTGCCTTTATATCCGACAACAGTTATGGGGGTGTTTCTTTGCAAGCCCATGTCATCCAGGAGATGAAGAAGTTTCCCGAGCTAAATCTGATTCTTTTAGATGGTCGTGTAAATACTATTTATACCATCACCGATAAACTTCATGACCTGCCCAGTGAAAGTGCCATTCTATTGGGTACTTGGAGGGTGGATATGAATAACGGTTATTTTATGCGCAACGCTACCTATGCCATGATGGAAGCAGCTCCCCACGTGCCTGCCTTCTCCATCACCTCTCTGGCGTTGGGACATTGGGCTATTGGAGGTGTGGTGCCGGCCTATCGACCTGTGGGCAAAGAGATGGCAGAACAGGCCGTGAAGATGTTGTCAGATCCGAACAACAAGAAGAAGTCCATGAAGATTATCTCCAATGAAACGATTCTGGATAGTAAAATCATTAAGGAAAAGAACATTGATATTTCAGACATAGAGGGACCTGTTAATTTCGTCAACGAATCCCCTTCTTTCTTTGAGCAATATCAAATTCAGATATGGAGCTTTATCAGTGTGATGATTGGTTTGATCATTGCCCTGCTGATTTCTTTGTATTTCTTTTATCATACCAAGAAGTTGAAGGATGAACTTGAAGATTCCGAAGGAGCCTTGCGTGAAGCTAAAGACCGGGCAGAGGAGTCCAATCGTCTGAAGAGTGCCTTTGTTGCCAATATGAGTCATGAAATTCGTACACCGCTGAATGCTATAGTCGGTTTTTCAGATGTATTGTCGGCCGGAGAGTGTTCCGAAGAGGAACAACGTTCGTACTTTGAGATCATTCGCCGCAATTCCGATTTATTGCTTCGCTTGATAAATGACATCCTCGACGTTTCCCGACTCGAAGCCAACCGCGTTTCGTTGTCCTTAGAGAAGTGCGACATGGTGTGGTTCTGTCCTCAAATACTCATCTCGGTGGAACAGGCACGTAAGTCTGACAATCAGTTCCTGTTTCAATGCGAGCACGACTCCATCGAGATACATGCAGACATACAACGCTTGCAGCAGGTCCTCATTAACTTACTGTCCAACGCTGATAAATTTACGAAAAAAGGCATCATCACCTTGAAGCTTTACATAGATCGTAGCAAGCAGATGGTTGTCTTCTCAGTCACAGATACCGGTTGTGGCATTCCTATTAACAAGCATAAGACCGTGTTCGAGCGCTTTGAAAAGCTCAATGAATACGCACAAGGCACCGGGCTGGGATTGTCTATCTGCAAACTGACCATTACCAAATGGGGCGGAGACATCTGGATAGACCCCACTTATACGGACGGTGCAAGATTCGTGTTTACCCATCCCATGAATCTATGAGAATGCGATTCCCTGAACTCCTACATACCCCTAACCCCTTAACATTTTAAATACCCTTTTTAGATGAAAAGATATAGTTGTTTCCTAACCTGTATATTCTTACTGATAGGCCTCCTGCCAGCCCAAGAAAGAGAAGTCAAACTAAAGATTGTGCAAACCAGTGACATGCATGGCAATTACTACCCCTACGACTTCATCCATAAAAGAGATGCGGCGGGAAGTCTGGCACGTGTACACGCTTTTGTGCAGAAGAAACGTCAAATCTATAAAGACAACCTGCTATTGCTCGACAACGGAGATATCCTGCAAGGTCAGCCCACCGTCTATTATTACAATTACATCGATACCCTTGCCCCCCACCTCACGGCTGAAATGATGAACTTTATGGGCTATAATGTGGGTAACATGGGAAATCATGACATCGAAACCGGACCTGCCGTTTTCAACCGCTGGGTAGGCGACTGCCAATTCCCCATCTTGGGTGCCAATATCGTGAATACCGCTACCGGACAACCTCACTTCAAACCTTATGAAGTGCTTCACCGTGATGGAGTAAAGATTGTCGTGCTGGGTCTGATTACCCCCGCTATTCCGGCGTGGTTGTCAGAGAACCTATGGAAAGGGCTGCGTTTCGACGATATGGAACAAACCGCCCGCCAATGGATGAAAACCATCCGTGAGAAAGAGAATCCGGATCTGGTCATTGGTATGTTCCATGCCGGACAAGACGCACAACTGATGGCAGGGCTCTATCGAGAGAATGCTTCCTTAGAAGTAGCCCGCAACGTTCCCGGTTTCGATATCGTGCTGATGGGACACGACCATGCCCGCGAGCACAAGAAGATAGTCAATGCAGTGGGTGATTCCGTCTTGATTATGGATCCGTCCAGCAATGGCGTCGTGGTGAGCAATGTGGACGTCACCTTGAAGCTGCGTGATGACAAAGTGATCCATAAAACCATCACCGGAGTTTTGTCTGCCACCGAGGGTTACGGCATCAGCGAAGAGTTTATCCGGCATTTTGCTCCGCAATACCAAATCATTCAGAATTTCGTATCCACAAAGATAGGACGTTTTACAAAAACCATCTCCACTCGTCCGGCTTATTTTGGGCCTTCCGCGTTTGTCGATCTGATTCACACCCTGCAACTTGAAATCAGCGGAGCCGATATCTCGTTGGCCGCTCCCTTGTCCTACGACACAGAAATCAAAGAAGGCGATATCTTCGTAAACGATATGTTCAATCTGTATAAGTATGAAAACATGCTCTACACCATGAACCTCTCCGGGCAGGAGGTGCGCGATGCTTTGGAAATGTCCTATGACCTGTGGACGAATCAAATGCAATCTCCGTCCGATCCCATCCTACTGTTTCGCAACGATCGCGCGGAAAGCTCCGACGATCGGGCCTCCTTCAAGAACTTCAGCTTCAACTTCGATTCGGCAGCAGGCATCCGCTATACGGTAGATGTGACAAAGCCCAACGGGAAGAAAGTGACCATCCTCAGCATGGCTGACGGCAGCCCGTTCGACCCGGCTAAAATCTATAAAGTAGCCTTGAACTCCTATCGTGGCAATGGAGGAGGAGAGTTGCTGACGAAAGGTGCCGGTCTTTCGCCGGATGAGTTGAAGAAGCGCATCATCCGTTCCACCGACAAAGATTTGCGTTATTACCTGATGCAATATATCGAGCAAAAAAAAGTGATAGAACCTAGTGCGCTGAACCAGTGGAAGTTCATTCCGGAAGCATGGACAGTTCCCGCTTCCCAAAGAGATTATAACACTTTATTTGGCGAAAATAAAAAATAAAGCATTACCTTTGCGGCTCAATCTTATAGGAACTATTCTGTGAAGGTGAAGCAGCAAAAAAGGATTTTAGGAAGCATAAGCTTACTGGTATTGTTCATCCTGTACCAGACAAGCATCACTGCATTCACTCACGTTCACTATGTCAACGGAGTGCTGATTACACACTCGCACCCGTTCCATAGCACGCACTCCCATTCGCAAACATCCCTTTTAGTCATCGGACAATTACCTATTCTCGATTCTTCGGAAGTAAATGTCTATGAAATCCAGCACCCTATGCGTGCCTTGCTGGCAGTACTTCATGTAGAACCGGAAACTCCTACCGTCAAGGGAGAAGTCATTCGGATCTTGTCACTTCGTGCACCCCCTGCTCTCGTTTTATAAATAGATGTAACCAAGTAAGTTGCATCTTTTTTTAACCCTATTATTTATAAAAAGAGCGCTAAATTAATGAAACATTACATATTGGCGGTGATGCTTGCAGTGGTGAGCATCAGCGCAGCTTATGCCGTTAGTCCTATCAAGGAAGGCAACATGATTTCCGGTCACGTGATTGAGAAAGCAACAGAAGAGAACATCCCTTACGCTACCATTCTCATTGTAGGAAGCGGACAAGGTACGGTATCCAATGAAGAAGGACAGTTTGATTTCCGCAAACTCCCTGCCGGGAAATACAAACTCCGTGTATCGGCAGTGGGTTATAAAACCCAAGAGAAAGAAGTGGAAGTCAACAAAGACTACACTGCCCTCATCCACTTCCAACTGGTAGAAGAAAGCTTCCTGACCGATGAAGTGGTGGTCTCTGCCAATCGCAACGAAGTGAGCCGCAAGTCGGCTCCGGTGGTAGTCAACGTGATGAGCGCCAAGCTCTTCGAGATGGTGAACTCCACCGACTTGGCTAAGACATTAAACTACCAGTCGGGTTTGCGTGTTGAAAACAACTGCCAGAACTGCGGATTCCCTCAAGTACGTATCAACGGTTTGGAAGGTCCTTATTCACAAATCCTCATCAACAGTCGGCCCGTCATCAGTGCACTGAGCGGAGTCTATGGGCTGGAGCAAATTCCGGTCAACATGATTGAGCGTGTCGAAGTAGTACGTGGCGGTGGCTCCGCCTTGTTTGGAGCCAATGCGGTGGGAGGTACCATCAATATCATCACCAAAGACCCCATCAACAACTCCTTCCAAGTGTCGGGTACTCTTTCGAACATCGATGGCAAATCGTGGGAGCAATACATGGGTGCTAACGTATCACTGGTAGGCAAAGACAACTCCTACGGCATCGCCCTCTATGAAAGCTACCGCAACCGCAACCCTTACGACCGTGACGACGACGGATTCTCCGAGTTAGGTAAAATCAACATGAACACCTTCGGCTTCCGTGCCTATTACCGTCCCACGCATTTCAGCCGCATCAATCTGGAATACCACACCACCAACGAGTTCCGTCGCGGTGGCAATCATTTCGATCTGCAACCCCATGAAACAGACATCACCGAGCAGACCAAGCACATCATCAATAGCGGAGGTTTGAGTTACGACCTGTTTTGGAAAGAGTACAAGCATAAAATTTCCGTTTACGGCTCCATCCAGCACACCGACCGCAACAGCTATTACGGTGCCCAGCAAGACCTCAACGCCTACGGTAAGACCAAAGACCTGACTTGGGTAGTGGGAGGAATGTATGTCGGCAACATGGAAAATTGCCTCTTTGCACCGGCCACCTTTACCGGTGGATTGGAATACCAAGACAACTCTTTGCACGATATCATGACCGGTTACCAGCGCGATATGAAACAAGATGTGCGCATCGCCAGTGCCTTTGTCCAAAATGAATGGAAGATGAACTACCTCACACTGCTGGTAGGGGCGCGCCTCGATAAGCACAACCTCATTCAAAATCTGATATTCAGTCCCCGTGTCAATCTGCTCTATAAGCCGACCGAAGATTTTCAGGCTCGCCTGACCTATTCTACCGGTTTCCGTGCCCCTCAAGCCTACGATGAAGACCTGCATGTTACAGCCGTAGGAGGAGAAGGAGTACAGATTATGCTGGCAGATAACTTGCGTGAAGAACGTTCCAACAGCTACAGTGGCTCGGTAGATTGGACGGCTCATTTAGGACATTGGCAGGCCAACATTTTGGTAGAAGGATTCTATACCGACTTGCGTCACGTCTTTGTGCTCGAAGATAGAGGTAAGAACGACGCAGGTTACGTCATCAAAGAACGTCGAAATGGAAACGGTGCCCGCGTCTATGGTGCCAACCTCGATGCCAAGTTGATACACGGCAAAGAAGCTCAATTCCAACTCGGCTTTACGGCACAGCGTAGTCGCTATACAAAAGAAGAGGCATGGACACAAATAGGAGAGGAGAGCCTTACTACCAAGCGCATGCCCCGCACGCCCGACTACTACGGATACTTTACCTTCTCGTCTGCACCCGCCAAGAACTTCGATTTTTCTTTGTCAGGAACCTATACAGGCAAGATGATTGTACCCCACTATGCCGGTTACATCGAGAAAGACCGCATGGAACATACTCCTCAGTTCTTCGACTTGAATCTGAAACTGAATTACACCTTTGTGCTTCACGATCACATCAAGTTACAACTCAATACAGGAGTGCAAAACCTATTCAACAGTTTCCAGAAAGATTTAGATCAAGGTAAGTTCCGTGATGCAGGTTATTTCTATGGACCTACGCAGCCCAGAACATTCTTTGTAGGATTTAAAATCATGAATTAACTCCATCTACATTTAAGTAATTTTAGAATAATAATTCGAGAGTTAATCTTACATTTGCCTACAAAGAACGAAACGATGGAAACAAAAAGCATATGTAATGTAGATATCACTCTGATAAAAAACTTGCCGATGATTGATTTCATCGGCAATGATTTTGCCATCTTCGATGATATCAGAGAGATGCCCATGCCACCTTATCCTACCCGTTTGAACGCAGCCTGTTTTTGTGTTTGCCTGCAAGGTACGTGTAAAGTCAATCTCAATTTGCAGGAATATCACCTCACTGCAGGGATGATGAGCATCATCCTACCTGACCAAATCGTTCAGCAAGGAGAGCGATCAGACGATTTTGCAGGACTGTTCATAGCCATCTCCAAAGACTTTGTTGAGGGTGTATTACCTACCATGCAAACCTTATTTCCTCTGTTCTTTCAGATTAGAGAACGTCCTTGTATCTCCATCACCCCGGAGGAATTGCAGTCATTCAAGGCCTATCACTCCTTCCTCTGGAATCGTGTGAAACTCAAAAACAATCTTTTTCGCAAAGAGATTACCCAAGGACTGTTGACTTCCCTGTTTTATGAAATCTATAACATCTATCAAGGTCACCTCCCTAAAGAACGCATCCAGAAAAGCCGGAAAGAAGACCTGTTTGAACGCTTCCTCCGCTTGGTTTCCGAGTGCTACAAAGAGAACCGGAGTGTGTCCTACTATGCCGACAGGATGTTTCTTACCTCCAAGCATCTTTCCACCGTTGTGAAAGAAGTGAGCGGAAAAACATCCGGAGAGTGGATTGACAGTTTCGTGATACTTGAATCCAAAGCCCTTTTGAAATCTTCCGAACTAAGCATTCAGGAGATATCAGACGAACTGCATTTTGCCAATCAATCTTTCTTTGGCAAATTCTTCAAGCATCACACAGGATACTCACCTACGGAATATCGCAAACAATAAGATGTAGCACTAAAAGCAATATGCACTAACAGCAGTACGCCATAAAATATCGCAGCAATTAAAAAAAGAAACAACTATGGAAAAAAGAGAAATAGACCTGACCGTTTCCTGTTATGGAAAAGTCAAAGGAGTGAAGTACGAAGTAGTTATCCTGCCATGGGGCGCTACCGAACCCCACAATCTGCACTTGCCATACCTCACCGATTGCATTCTTCCGCATCACATAGCAGTGGATGCCGCAACCTTGACATGGCAGCGTTCCGGAGTGCGTTGCATGGTGATGCCACCTGTACCTTTCGGAGCTCATAACCCGGGACAGCGTGATCTTCCGTTCTGCATCCATACTCGCTATTCCACTCAACAAGCTATTTTAGAAGACATCGTGGCCTCCCTCTATGCACAAGGCATCCGCAAACTCATTATCCTCGGCGGTCATGGAGGCAACAACTTCAAAGGCATGATTCGAGACCTGGCATTTACCTATCCCGACTTTTTGATACTTGCCGCAGACTGGTTTAGCATCGTTCCCCCGAAAGACTATTTCGAAGCCGCCATTGATGATCATGCAGGAGAATCAGAAACCTCCGTCATGATGCACTACCATCCCGAACTCGTCAACCTATCTGAAGCAGGCGATGGAGCATCCAAACCTTTTGCACTTTCCTCGCTGAATGAAAAAATAGCCTGGACACCTCGCCATTGGGACAAAGCCACTGTTGATACCGGAGTGGGGGATCCTAAGAAAGCATCTGCTGAAAAAGGAGAACGCTATGTGCGGTTGGTTATTGAGAAACTGGTCAAGCTATTCACTGAAGTGGGGCAGGGAGATCTGTATTAAGCTTTTTACTGCATAGCCCCCCTTTTGCAGCAGTCACCCAATGCAAAAAACCTAAAAGAGGCTGCCCCAATCTCAAAATTGAAGCAGCCTCTTCTCTCTAATTAATCCTAAAAACGAACCTTTTTTACCTTTTCAAAAACAAATAAATTCTCTCTAATATCTTTATTCTAATTGTGAATACAAAGGTAAAAGGTTCTGATGAATTAGAGCTTGACTTAAATCAAAAAGCAATATTCCGAATCAAAAAAACATCAGGAATGGGCTTATTTATTATTAAAGAATCGCCACAATCCTCTTTTTGAAGAAGGTTGAGGAGAATGTTCTTTTTCAAGCAAGGCTTCGTAAGTGAGTTTGTCGCGCACCATTCGGTAAATATCCCCCCAATCGGGCAATCCTCCTAAGTTTCGGTCATCAATAAAAAGGTCAGCTTTCACTTTGCGGGAGAAACCCTGGTGAGCTGCCTCTTCTTCCGGATAATCCCGGTTTACGGCATAAAACTCTACACCGCGCACTCTGCACCATTCCACGGCATCCTGCAATAACTCTCCCTCGCGCACAGTCCAAAGAATCAATCTATGGCCATCCTTTATCAGCATTTTCAGTGTATCGGTAGCAAAAGGAACCTCCTCACCAATCTTCGGATAACGGTGCTCAACAAGAGTACCGTCAAAATCAATAGCTATA
>CALYZE010000066.1 GCA_945607605.1 uncultured Bacteroides sp. | reverse complement strand
CCTGTTTCAATAGGTTGAAACAAAGTGTTCAATTAGGTTGGAACACATTGTTCTATTAGATTGGAACAGTTTGTTCAAAGCGTTGAAACAACTCGTTTCATTAGAAGAGACGCTTCTTCATCACGATTGCGTGCCCAACCGATGAATGCTTTGGCTTATCCATTGATATAACGCTTGCATTTCCGGTTCATCTTCCAACATCTGCAAGTGTCCGTTGATAACATTCTCGTCATAGCGAATGGCCGGTCCTGTTTGTGCAGCACGTGGTTCCAGCTCGTGCACTTTGCGGGCAGTTTCATCTATCAGCGGCAGCATCACTTCAAACGGAAGTTGATATTTTTTCAATAGTTCGGCGGCAAGTGCATACATGTGATTTGAGAAATTGCAAGTAAAGACGGCTGCAAGATGCAGACTCTTCCGCTGTGCAGAGGTTGCCTCATAAACTTGCTCCGAGAGAGCAGAAGCTATCTCTTTCAAGAACTGAGTATCTTCTTCCGAGTGACTCTCCACAAAAATAGGTATCGTCCGGAAATCAACTTCACGCAACTTGCTAAAAGTTTGCATGGGATAAAACACCCCGTATCTTTCTACTTGCCCCTCCCAAATATTCATCGGGATGCTACCGGCTGTATGTACCCACAAGGCATCTTTTGGACTTCCGGCCACGATTTCAGGCAATAGTTGTACCAGTGCCGTATCTTTTAAAGATACTATATAAAGCTGTGCTTGCTTCGTCACAGCCGATAATTCAGTAGTATATTCCGCCCCTACCTTTTGCGCCAGGCTTTGTGCCGACTCTTCCGTACGACTATACACCTGTACGATACGAAATCCTTTTAGATAAAGAGCCTTTGCCAAATGGGTGGCAAGATTTCCCGCACCAACAAAGGCAATAGACGTATCTTCTCTGTTTTTTTTCATTTTATCTGGTTGATACCCAATATAAGATAGCACCGATGGCCAACAAAGCTATCGGCAATAAATAAGCAGATAGCGTGCCCAGCAATGCAGTGATTAAACCAAAATTCAGCACCAGCCACAAGCCAATCAAAACCAATCCTATGGTTTTATCGCGCTTGATAGCCAAAAAGATGACGGCTGTATAAAGCAGGAAATTATCCTTGTTCATGACCCATGACAAGCCAAGGGTTGAAAAAGACACCAGTTTATCTATCAAATATAGAAAACCGAATACGATCAAAGTGACAGCAGTAGCCCTGTAGCCGTCACGGTTATGGTTTGCTTTTGCTGCACTCACCGTTATTTTCCTCCGTATTTATTTAAATGAATCTTTTCCCATTGCAGATTTTCCTCTTGAAACGGTTTGCGTTCCATTCCTTTATGCCCGATGGCAATTATACTGAGCACTTGCAGTTGCAAAGGAATATCAAGTATCTCATGCACATATTCATTGGAAGGGACGCCTGCAGCCGTGAAGCGCTCACGTATCTGCACCCAGCAACTACCCAATCCCAGATCTTCAGCCTGAAGCTGTAAAAAGATGGAAGCAATGGAAGCATCTTCTATCCACACATCACTTGCCAACGGATCGCCCGTCACCACTATTGCCAAAGCAGCATCTGCAATAAATTGCGAAGCTTGCTCTTTGCTGTATGACAATTGCTTGAGTTTTTCCTTATCGTCCACCACAATGAACTGCCAGGCATTGCTGCGCTTGGAAGTGGGGCTCATCAAGGCTGCTTTCATCAACGTAACGACTTGTTCTTGGGTCAGTTCTTCTCCTGTAAATTTCCGCATACTGCGGCGAGCTTTTATTAACTCGCTGAAATTTTCCATACTCTACTTGTATTTAGTGAAGGCAAAGATAATGCAAAATTCCGATTAAATAAGTGTAGAGAAAGTGAGTTTCGCTAACGAGTGTGGGGAATTTTTCTAGACCGGGCACAGAAAAAAGAAAACAAATCCTTATTCTGTCAAGTGCAGCTTATCTTTGCTTTTTAGCAAATATACGAGATTATTTTTTAAATTTGCAGGCAATGCCTCTTAAACTGACCACATATTACGGCGGGAGTAAGGTTCCGGAGCTACCGGGTACCAATACGTTCCACTCTACCGAGTTGTTTCATATCTACGAAAACACGCCGGGTTATACGCCTGTCCTTATCGTTGCTTCTATAAAGGACCAGCCTGTAGCAAAGCTACTTGCCGCCATCCGTACAAGCGTTCGCTTGTTTCCGCCGGGAATCATCAAGCGGTGTGAAATATATGGCACGGGAGAGTATTTCGAAGCAGCTGTAGATAAAGAGGCCATTTTCAGCGATGTGCTGCAAAGACTGACTCAGGAAGCTCTGAGAAATTGTTTTCTAATTGAGTTCCGTAACTTAGACAATGCCATGTTCGGCTATAAAGCATTCCGCGAAAACCACTATTTTGCAATCAATTGGTTGCGAGTGCGTAATTCATTGCACAGCCTACAGAAGGTAGAAGACCGTTTCAGCCCTTCACGCATCCGTCAAATAAAGAAAGGATTAACAAATGGAGCAAAGGTGCGTGAGGCGCAAAGTTCGGAAGAGATAAAGACCTTCGCTCAAATGCTGCATCATGTTTATTCCTCTAAAGTGCGCCGCCACTTTCCTAACATGAAATTCTTCCAACACCTTGAAAAGCAGCTGATCAAAGGAAAGCAAAGCAAAATCTTTATTGTAACCTACAAAGATAAGATTATAGGAGGTAGTGCCTGCATCTATTCCGACGACAGTGCTTACCTATGGTTTTCGGGAGGTATGCGCAAGTTGTATGCTCCGCAACATCCGGGGATTCTTGCCGTATGGAAAGCCTTGGACGATGCTAAAGAACGAGGTTACCGCCATCTGGAGTTTATGGATGTAGGTTTGCCTTTCCGCAAACATGGCTACCGGGAGTTTGTCCTCCGGTTTGGCGGAAAACAAATCAGCACCCGACGCTGGTTCCACTTTCGTTGGGACTGGCTGAATCGGATGCTGATCAAGATGTATGAATAAAATCAGAACAGTTATCAGAAATTGGTATAAACCTTATATCCGTGAGCAGGCACTTTCACTTTAGCTCCTACTGTTTCGTTCGCTCCGGTGAAATAATCTTTCCAACTTCCGGTAGTTGCAGGGAAGTCAACGTCGGTAGCTGTATGCGTAAAGTTACCGACAACCACCAGTTTCTTTCCTGCCACGCTTTCTACTAACAGAGAACGTCCGTTGTTCCAATCGCTGGTCCCCACTTTCCAAGTCAAGGCAGCACTGGAGCTGAATAATTCAGGATGATCATTGCGCAACTTCATCAAATCGGCATAAACCGTATACAGTTCTTTGCGGTCGGCATTCTCCAGATACTCCCAATGCAAAGGTTTCTTTCCGGTACGCCCGTTCTCTTCGATGGAAACATCATATCCCATTTCTCCGAACTGCCACACCATCTTAGGACCAGGCACCGTAAGGAAGAAGGTCGTATTTAATTCCAATTGCTCCATACGAGCGTTGAGTTCTGTTTTCAAAATACCATCTCCCCACTTGGTTTGCTTGAAAGCCATTCGCTCTTCGTCATGACTTTCCATAAATCCTACCCATGCCGGTGTCTTTTCATAAAGACCTCCGAACGAACTATCCGTATTATAGCCCATAGCTGCCTGGCAATAAGCATTATTGAGGTTACGCCACAGATGCATTCCATCGGCTGCTAATTCATTTTCTTCTTTTGAATCACAGAAGTGCTCCAGAAT
The DNA here is from genome assembly GCA_945607605.1 of uncultured Bacteroides sp. GTDB lineage: Bacteria > Bacteroidota > Bacteroidia > Bacteroidales > Bacteroidaceae > Bacteroides. The sequence goes on along the minus strand of CALYZE010000066.1, from coordinate 7,730 downwards.
AACATAAGCATCTCCCTTCACTTCCTTAATAGCTGCATGATAATCCTTCAAGATGGCCACACGACTGGCATCGTAATTAGAGGCCGAACTTTCAGTCGTTTGTTTCTGCGTAAAGCCTTTGGTCAAGTCAAAACGGAAACCATCTATTTTATATTCATTCAGCAAGAATTGCAGATTGCGCTTCACAAACTTACGAACCAACGGACTCTCGTGATTGAAGTCGTGGAACACACTGTAAGGATGAGGAGCCTCCACATTGAAATATGGATTATTTTTCGCTGTCTTATCACCCTCCCAATAGAGTTTGGCCAGAGGATTGTTTCCCGTGGCGTGATTATAAACCACATCCAGAATAACTGCCATACCGGCTGCGTGACAAGCATCAATAAACTCTTTGTACATTTTCTTTGTACCATAAGCTTTGTCCATTGCAAAGAAGAAAGAAGGGTTATATCCCCAACTGTCGTTTCCGTCAAACTCTTGTACCGGCATCAACTCAATTGCATTAACTCCCATTGCTTTCAAGTAAGAAAGTCTGCTCATGGCTCCACTCAGATCATAAGAACTGGTAAAATCGCGAAGCAGTAATTCATAAATAACCAATTGTTCGGGATTGGCAATCTTAAAGTTAGTTACCTTCCAGCTATAATTGTCTTTTTGAATTTTGAAAGTGGAAACAATGCCACGTCCTTCTTCAGGATAAGTCATATTTTCAGTATACGTAGAAGCAGGTATGTATTTGTCATGATCCGGATCAAGAATCTTTTCCGTATAAGCATCTGCCATGCGAATGACTTCACCTGACTTCATACCCACATAATATTGGAAAGCATATTCTTTGTTGGCATCCAATCCTTTTAAAGTAATCCACCAGCAACCGGAAGCATCGTCTCTATACATTTGAGATTTTTCATCATTGCTCAGTGTCCACTGATTAAAATCACCTACAACGTATGCAAAATCTTTATGTTTCTCGTTCAAATCTTTATCATAAAGCACCAGGGTTACAGTCGAATTATCGATGACATTGATGCCTTCTATTACTCCGGCAGGCATAGCTGCCTTCTTTATTTCGCCGGGAGTGAAACCTTCATATTTAGTATCAGTTACCGTAACAAAAGAATCTGAGTCTAATCCTTTCTTATTGCCATCCGCACTACGAATCACCACTCCCAACTGATTGACCGGGGTTGTGCCACTGCCAAACCATTCACGAATATGAGGGCTTAAGGTAATGGTCCACACGTTGGCTCCTACGGAAGTCATCTTGCATTTCTCTATATTTACTCCCCACTCTGCCGGAACAAAGGTCCAAGTACCTTCACTCACCACACCGATATGTACATATACGTCTCCGGTATAACCATAAAGGCCGGATTTCGTATCCGCTTTAAAAGTAATCGTCACCGCTTGGTCGGCATCCGGATTTTCAGGCGCAAAGCTCAAGCCATTAGGAGTTACAATGGGATTGGCCGATTGAGAGATTGTAATCTCTTCCTTCTTGCTACCGGATATAATACTTAATTGTGCAGTGCGCGCTTTTCCGGTTTCATTCTTAATGACCGAAACCATAATCGTAGCTTTTCCAGACGTTCCTTTCTCCGGATTGATACTACACCAACCGGAAGCTTCACCTGTCAGTTTGGCTACCCATGGCTGTCCGGCTTCAAAGCTAACACTTTGCGCAGTAGCCGTTTCACCAAAAACAAAGCCTTGTTCAAAGATGGCTTCACTTCCGGAAACAGGAGTCAAATAGTCTTGAAGTTCTTCGTTATCATCACTACATGCTGCAAAAGCCAGAATGAAACTAAAGCATGCAAGATGCCAAAAAGAGAAGAGGGTACGTTGTTTACTAATTCTCATGATATTATTTATTCAAAGTTATTGTGAACAAATATAACTTAAATAAGAGAAGCCACTTCTATGATGTCTGAGAAAGGTGTTATGTGATTACGAAAACGTTTGCATAAAAGGGAGGGGGAAGAAAAGAAGAAGGCTGCACAGTTATGACACCGTGCAGCCTTCTCTACTTTTATTATAGCAACGAATTACTCTACAATCTGGAATACATATTCACCTGTAATGTCATTAAAGAATACATTATAAGTGCCGGCAGGAGCAAACATGTTCTTACCATTGTAAACAGTCTTACCTGAATTCTGGTCTGCAACATTTACATCTCCATCATTACCTGTACCTCCCCAGCTGTCAGCCCAATCATCATTTGCACAGAACTTCAGTTGTCCTTCTGTCAAAGCAATAGCACTTCCAACCCAATTGTGAGGAGTCACTTCTTTCAAGTCAGCGTTAGTAGCTTGATCCCATCCGTTGAATGCTCCTATCAATGAGATAGTAGTATAAGCCTTCGGAGTCTGATTCTCTAATTTAGTCCATGTATAAGTCATGGAAGAGAAATCTGCCGTAAAGGTATAGAAAGCTCCCTTTTCAGGACACACAGCAGCACCGGCGTCTACATTAACCAATGTTCCTGATACCGCATTAGAGCCGTCATCAGCAGCACCGTAGCAAGCAGCCCAATTACCAAAATCGCTACCCAACCAAAGTTTCAAGTTAGCATCATCCTTAAATTGAGTGGTATAAGAATGAATCATTTTGCTTTGTGGATACAACATACAAGTCTTACCTCTCTCAGCATCAGAGTTCCATCTTTGCATGGCACCTACAATGTAATATTCAGGAACAATTTCCTTGAGTGTATAGGTATAATCCATCATGTTTAAGGTAAGACTATACATACCGGCTTTTGCTATTTTAGCAGCTTTTACCTCAGCCGTATTAATCAAATTACCGCTCATGCTGTCGTCACCGTCAAGGGCTACACCTACAACACCCGTCTGCCAGAATCCGTTCTCATCACCGGCAGCATCAGCATCCACATTCTCTTGTGGAATGATCTTCCAGTATTGATTGTCTGCAGCGGTCGTAATCATCAATGTAAATACCGGATCTTCGTAAACATCCTTACTACTATGATTAAATTTAAGCATACCCTTAGCATCCCAGCCAGCCATATCACCTACCAGATAGTATGCACTTGAAATGACAGGAGCTTCCGGAGTCGCTTTGATCGCAATTGGATCACAAGTCAACAACGACGCTTGACCTTCTTTCATCAGATTAGCATACAACTTTGCATTCAAAGTACGTTCTACCGGACGTTTGCCGTAATTATCTTCTATGATTTTTTGCAATTCAGCAGCAGTAACTTTCCCATTGGCCGAAGCATCTACTGTAATAGCCTTCACACCTTCTACTCCATCAGGAGTTACTTCCAGACGGAAGTTGTCAATAGTGGTACCCTCTGGTAAGTTAGCAGGAGTGGTATAAGCGAATACGGTAACAGAATCGGCAGAAGCCAAGTCAACAGGAGCAGCAGCAGTGGCAACAAATCCCGGCAGTGTGATGGCTTCTTCTTGCGGCCACGTCTGCGGAGCAGCCACATCTTCATTAAAATCTTCGTCACAAGATACAGTTGTCAAAGCAACCGCTGTAAGTAACGTATAGAATAATATTTTCTTCATAATTGTTTTCCTTTTATCAGATTATAATCTCTTGCAGATGCTCTTGCAGAAAGGTTCAATCCTCTCTGCAAGAGTTCTGTTTATGATTTGTTATTCAATCTTTCCTGTACCCTTCGTAAAGTTGATGTACATCTTTTGTCCAGCTTTCGTACTCACGCGATCTAAGTCGCCACCGGCCGCACGATATTCCAATTTACCATCAAATACCATGAACTCAGACTTCCACCAGTCAAATCCGGTAACCTTGACATAAGCACGAGGACCTTCGACAGCATCTGCAGCAAATGCAGGTGAAACGAAATCAGCATCAGCCACTTCAGGCACTGTAAACTTCCATCCGTCAGCAGTTTCTGTCCAGTCACCACCGTCTTTTAACACGCCACCAATCAACCACACAGCCGGTTCGTTGAATTCAACGGTATAGTCTATGCTACGTCCATTCACAGCAGAGCGAATAACTACCAAATACCAACCTGCCTTAGCAATGCTAATATTACCACCGTCATCTGACAGACCGGCTTCGTTATTATCAACTACTTCACAACCTGCATAACCTATTTCATTACCATCCCAAGCGGTAGCTGTATTGAATTTGAGACCTCCTGCAGGAAGGTAAACCATACTCCAGAAAGTACCGGTTGTACCATCATGACAAGCAATCATTTCAGGAGATTTACCCCAGTCCCAACCACAGAACTCACCAACCAGGTATAGTTTAGTGGGCAATACAACAGGCGGCAAGGCAAATTCTGTTCTCACAGATTGCAAATTAATTGTATTGGAAGTAATCGAAGCAATGGTTTCTGTAGCAGAAGCCAACTCTGCGATGACACGTACATACAAAGAAGTAGTGATCGGGAAATCAGCTTCTACTTTGCCTTGAGCCACTTCCATGTCAGTAACCGCAAGCGCCATTTCAGAAGCATCAACAGCCATTTTTGCTGTTGTATATTTAGTATCTAATTCTACAGATTCTGCAAAGTCTGGGGTTAGAGACACCTCTACTGAATAAATAGTAGGTGCTGTATAACCAAAATCAGGTTGTGAGCAAGTCAATTCAACAGACTTAGAATTGGTCAAATCATAAACCGAGTTGACATAAGCAGGAGTATTCAACACAAATGACGTAGGATCCTGCAAGGTGGGATTAGAGTCCCTATCAGACTCGCATGCCGAAAATGAAAGTAATCCGGCAAACGCAAAAGTCAGTATTGCTATTTTTTTCATATTATTCCTTTATTTACAAATGATACACTTCTATTAATAACCAGGATTCTGCGTTAAATTCGGGTTCGCATTCAGGTCAGAGTCAGGAATAGCAAAAATATTCAGATTGGCACTGAAGTTTGTTCCTTCCTTTATGCCACCTTTCCATTGCCATCTATAATCAGTGCTACCACCAAACTTACCAAAGCGAATTAAATCACCACGACGACGTCCTTCAAAATAGAACTCACGGGCCCACTCATCTAAAATTTCATTCAATGAGTAAGAACCTTTTGTAGTAGTACGAGCACGACTACGGATTTCATTAATAGCAGCAGCACCTTCAGCTGTAGTGGAACCGCCATTCAGACGAGCAGTAGCCTCAGCATACGTTAACCATGCTTCTGCTGCACGAATCAAGAAGTAATCAGTATCACAGAACTGAGAGTTCTTAGCAGCGGAACCATCAGAATAGAAGTTTGTAAACTTCGTACAAGCAAATCCACTTTCAAAAGTAGCCACATCGTCTACATTCAAAGTATGTCCCTTGCCCCAGAAGAGAGCACGGTCATCTTTGGCAACTTTCAATATATCCCAAGTATCTTTATCTTCGGGGATACCACCATTAGGGAAGAACTTCTTAACCAAGTCAGGACGACAACGGTTACCTCCCCAAGCTTCTGTAGTTCCATTTGTAGCACCATTCCAATAATCCATTTTGTCATTAAAGGTAGAAGCCATTAAGAAAAGTGAAGTACCCCAACTGGTTGTTGTAATACCATCTTGAATCAATGGAAGTATCGCTTCAACTTGGGCGCCATTTTCTCCATTATCTCCCATAAAGAGCATCTGATAAGCACTCCAATCTTCTGTACCGGTTTTGTGTAAAGCATAGCCGGACTTCATTACTTTCTCTGCATACTCTGCAGCTTTTTCCCACTGGGGAGTACCCGTATATACTTGTGCATTCAAGTAAAGACGAGAAAGCAACATCCAACCGGCAGCCTGGTCGGCACGACCATACGTATTACTCTGCGGGCTTTTCATGGATGCAATGCAACCATTCTCTCCATTTAATTCACTTTCAATAAAGTCATAAACTTCTTTACGAGTTGCCTGTGGAGCAGCATTGGGAGAAACCTCCGTCAGGAAAGGAACATTTCCGAAGCAGTCCATCAAGTGGAAATAATAGTATGCGCGTAGGAAACGTACTTCAGCTGTCATAGCAGCATCATAGTCGGCGGCTTCAGCCAAATAGAAGTTACACATAGTCACTCCAAAGTAAAGGCGATAATAGAAACCTTTCAGCATCGGATGACTGGCACCCCATTGATTGAAGTTAAATGCAGGAATACCTTCATCACCCCAGTTACAGATCACCTCATCCGTTGTCAGCTCATTCGCATTAAACATTTGGCGAACAAAACCAGTAGTACCGCCATCCAATCCATCAACATCACAATCACCATTGGCACCACCATTACCAGCCAATGCCATATTGGCATAGCATTTAGCGAACAATGCCTTATAATCAGGAGTCATATTTGTACTGGGATCAATAGGCGTAACGTCCAAGTCGTTTATGCAAGAACCCAATCCTAACGACAGCAAGAGTACTGCCGCAGGAACTATATGTTTTATATTTTTCAAGTTCATATATTTCGTATTTTTATGATTAGAAATTAAGAGTTAATCCCATTTGAGCAGTAAACGGACGTGGGTATAAGTTGTTGTCTATACCACCGAATACTTCCGGGTCAATACCTTTGTAATTAGTAATGGTGAATACATTGGTTACAGCACCATAGATACGTCCACCAAGTTTAGAACCAAACAATTTATCAAAGCTATAACCTACTGTAATGTTATCACATTTCAAGAAAGTTGCATTCTGTACGAAGAGGTCAGACAAAACATTATCATTTGTTTGCCATCCTTTTTCTACTGACATGCTAGGCACATTGCTTAAGAAACCTAAGCGATAGAGATAACCCTTGTTTACGTTGCTTGAACCAGCTTCCAAGTCATTGTATACGTAATTATTAAAATTAGCACGCAAAGAGAATCCAAAGTCCCAATTCTTCCAGATTACCTTAGAAGATAAACCTGCGGCCCAAGGAGCTGCCGGACTCTTATAGAAGTATTTGTCATCTTGATTAATGATGCCATCACCATTGCGATCTACATAAGCACCTTCAATAGGCTTACCTACCTTGTCATACACTTGTTGGAACACATAGAATGAGCTGGCCGGATGACCTACAGAGTGAGCTTGAGCAGTACCACCGGTACCGGCAGATATACCCCCTGTTGCAACGAAATAATCATCGTCACCAATCAACTCTGTAATTTCATTTTTGTTGTAAGTTGCATTCGCAGTGATTTCCCAAGAGAGGTCTCTGGTTTGAATGGGGCGATAAGTCAATGCAACTTCCACACCGGTATTCTTTAAAGAACCGATATTAGATGTCACCTGATTACGGAAGTTGGAACCTGCCGATACATATACGGTATTCAGCAAATCAGTTGTTTCACGATAGTAATAATCTACACTACCGCTTAACCGACCATTCCAGAAGCCGAAATCAACACCTGCATTATAAGTAGTGGTTGTTTCCCAAGTGAGGTTTTCGTTATATGCATCAGGACGATACAAAATACCATCACCAATAATTGGATAAGAGCTACCGGCACCTGTACTTACATTGTAAGAAGCAAAATAATTATAATCGCCAATACCTTCCTGCTGGCCGGTCTGACCATAACCCAAACGAAGTTTCAAATCAGAAAGGACATCCACGTCTTTCAAGAAAGCTTCCTCTTTCAGTCTCCAACCAAATGCAAATGAGGGGAAAAGTGCCCAATGGTCTTTAAAACGAGAAGAACCATCATAACGTACAGTTGCCGTCAACATATAGCGGTCGAGCAAAGAATAGTTCGCACGTCCAAAGAAGGAAACCAAATAGTTTTCACTCTTCCATA
>CALYZE010000065.1 GCA_945607605.1 uncultured Bacteroides sp. | reverse complement strand
TTGACAAAATTTTGAATCTGTCGAATTGGACTTATGGAGCTTTTAGAATAGCTTGGGACGTTTATTGTTGAAACGATAGCCGATGCCTAACATCAGATAATTAGGCTCGTGAAAATCCCGGAGGTTGTATCCAATATGAAGGTATGAGTTGCGTGATACATCTATCTTGAGAGCTAATGCCTGATAAAAAGATTTCATATCACCTCCCCCGTGGAGAATATTGGCGCCGAAGCCAAGTCCTATAGTAAAATAAGGCATGACGAACTCTCCGCGTGCGGACAGTCCGAGAGCCAATTGTTTATCGAAGGGTGGAGTGTAAAATTCATCTCCGCTATATTCCGTAGTGATATTAGCGCTGCTGTCATAGACTCCGTCCAATGAAATTCCGGCACGGAACTTGTATCCGAAGTTATACATTGGTGCAAGGCTAAAGCCAAGTACAGAATAAGTACTGGGTGCCGGAACTTGTCCTCCGGAAACGTTCACGGCTTTTTTGCGCCAAGAACCGAAGAAGGTTAAGTCGTAACTAATATGGCGTGGGAAAACCGGTATAATAGGCCGTTGCCAAGATTTGGATAGGTCATCAGTTGTCCGATTGAAATGATAGGTGAGACCAACTTTACAATCTACCGTATTCAAACCAGAATTTGGATACCGGGTGTTGCCATTCGAAAAATGATTCCCAGCAGCTCCTATCATAAAATCGAACTTGGGTGAAAGAACCCAATTGAGATAAAGATTGGCATTCAAGTAGGCATTCGTTTTTGATCCCATGATCTTATTGTTGGGATTTTCCGTAGAGTCGTAACTTTTCCAGCCAAATGAAACGCCAAAGTTCCATTCATAGTTGAGGGATAGGCGGGAAGAAAATTTGGCGAGACTTCCACCTTGAAATAAATAAAGTGCAATGGGAGTGCCTATTTCCGGACGATTGCCGAAGTCAAAATATCCCAATCCTATTCCTTGATAGGCTCCTATGTAAGCTTGACTGGCAGCTGTATGAGGGTTAAGTTGAAATGAATATTTCAGATGACCGGTATAGGTGTTCTTCATCTCCTTCATGTAAAAATTATCTCCTTTAAGAAATGGATGAGTAGGAAAGATATAACCTGTACGACCCTCAATTCCTATTCTGTGAAGGAAATTTTGTGCGAATGCGGTAGTATCAGACAGGAAGAATGTGGCTGCTAAGAAGGCTATAATCTTCCATGTCTGCTTGTTTTTTTCCATAGGTCGTGCCGATTTTGTAATTTTATTGGTCTGAGATAATGACTAAACTCATCGCAAATATAAGCCTTTTATCCATTTTTTTGTATAAAAAGTCTATATTTGCAATGTTAATAATCAATCATCTATGTTATTCAAGAATTTTATGACTGCAATTATTGCAATTTCCTCGCTTGTAGTGCAAGCGCAGGAAAAAAGGTTCAATATTATTCCAGAACCAGTGGAGATAACTACTAATGGTACAGAAACTTTTCAAGTGGATCGTAATACACTGATCCGAGTATCAGAAAGTGATTTACTGTTTTCGGCCGATTATCTGGCACATTATGTCAATCATTATCTTGGTATTCCTTTGCAAGTCGATGCTCCCCAAACGAGTAAAAAGAGAAAAAATGCTAAGAAAGAGGAATCTCTTCCTGGCATACTACTTGTAGATAAAAAGAACGGAAGTATCTCCGGTGGTTACCAATTGAATATCAGTGAGGACCAAGGAATACTTATTGAAGGGAATGATGCGGCTGGTGTCTTCTATGGCATACAGACGCTTATCCAATTATTGCCTACACGCGCTGGTGTGTTACCTATTTTACCAGCAATCGAAATCAATGATTATCCTCGTTTTGCTTATCGAGGTATGCATTTGGACGTAGTACGACACTTTTTTCCAGTCGATTTTATCAAACAATACATTGATTATCTGGCGCTGCACAAACTGAATTATTTTCATTGGCATCTGACAGATGATCAGGCATGGCGTGTGGAAATGAAATCACATCCGGAGTTAACAGATAAGGGCGCCGTACGTGAGGGGGAAATTGAAGGATTGTATCCGGGAAAATATCAACCTCTGCCTTATGGAGGCTATTATACTCATGAGCAAGTGCGTGAGGTGGTACGTTATGCCACTGAACGCCATATCACTGTTATACCGGAAATTGATATACCTGGTCATTGCATGGCGGTGCTCGCTACTTATCCTCAGTTTAGTACGACTCCCGATGAACCTAAGAAATGTGCATCGACTTGGGGGATTTTTAATAAGTTCAATAATGTACTGGCTCCTAAGCCAGAGGTGTTCAGCTTTCTGAAAGATGTTTTTTCTGAATTTTGTGATCTCTTCCCCGGGCAATATATCCACGTAGGCGGTGATGAATGTGCCAAACGGTGGTGGCAAGAATCTGAAGAAACGCAACAATTTATGCGCGACCATCATCTGAAGGATGAAAAGGCTTTGCAGAGCTATTTTATTCATTATGTACAGAAGGTGGTTAATGAGAAAGGTAAAACACTTATTGGGTGGGATGAAATATTGGAAGGCGGTATCTCTGAAGATTGCGTTGTAATGAATTGGCGCAATCCTACACATGGGGTAAAAGCTTTGAAAACAGGACATCGTACAATATTTACCAGTTCAGCGTGGTCGTATTTCAATTTGAAAGAAAGTCGTATGCAAGCTGAAATTGGGCCGCGTGGCCCATTGTCTTTAGAGAAAGTTTACGAATATCAGATTGTGCCCGACTCGTTAACTGATGGACAGAAACAACTAATATGGGGAGCTCAAGGATGCTTGTGGACGGAATATATTCCTACTACTTGGAAAGCTGAGTTTGCTGTTTTTCCACGCATGTCAGCTTTGTCGGAGAATGTATGGTCACCCGAAGATAAAAAGAGTTGGGAGAATTTTGCCCGTAAAGTGGAGGTTCAGTTTGAACGCTACGAACTATGGGGTGCACGATATTCGGATGCTTTTTTCCGTGTGCAGGACATTGTCAGAAAGAGATAGCAAATTCTTCTCTTAAAGGAAAATGAAAAATCTCCTTTCTTTGTTATGAGAAAGGAGATTTTTTTATTTTGTTCTGAATCAGAAACAATGCATTATACAATGCCTAATGGTGGCTCTTTACTTTTCGTCGTTCTTTCTGATTTCCACACGGCGAATTTTCCCGCTGATGGTTTTAGGAAGCTCGTCTACAAATTCAATCACACGCGGATATTTATAAGGTGCGGTGACTTTCTTAACATGCTTCTGTAATTCTTTGATCAATGTTTCTCCTGCCTGTTCCTTATATGCTTTCGCTAGTACGATTGTAGCCTTTACTACCTGACCACGGATTTCATCTGGGACACCGGTAATGGCGCATTCTACAACAGCCGGATGTGTCATTAAAGCACTTTCTACTTCGAAAGGACCGATACGGTAACCGCTACTTTTGATTACGTCATCTGCACGGCCTACAAACCATAGGTAACCATCTTCATCTTTCCAAGCCACATCACCGGTATAATAGATACCGTCATGCCAGGCTTCGTAGGTGCGGTTAGCGTCGCGATAGTATTCTTTGAATAGCCCCAATGGCTTACTTTTATCGGTGCGGATTACAATTTGTCCCTGTTCACCTGCTTCAACAGAACGCCCGTCATTGTCTATCAAGTCAACATCGTATTGTGGATTGGGTAATCCCATACTGCCTGGCTTGGGTTCCATCCAAGGCATGGTAGCAATGGTGAGCGTTGTTTCGGTTTGTCCAAAACCTTCCATCAGCTTTATGCCTGTCAATTTTTTGAAGGTTTCGAATACGGCAGGGTTCAATGCTTCGCCGGCAATGGTACAGTACTGCAAAGAGGAAAGATCATATTTTGTCAGGTCTTCGTGAATAAGAAAGCGAAAGATCGTGGGTGGTGCGCAGAGGGAGGTGACGTGATAATTTTGAATTTTTTCTAAGATATCAGCAGGCGTGAACTTCTCATGGTCGTACACGAATACATTGGCACCTGCAATCCATTGACCATAAAGTTTACCCCATACAGCTTTTCCCCAGCCGGTATCGGCAATGGTGAGATGCAGACTCTTTTCTGTCAGATTGTGCCAAAAACTACCAGTAACGATATGGCCCAATGGGTATGTAAAGTCGTGAGCCACCATTTTTGGTTCTCCGGTAGTCCCGCTGGTGAAATACATCAAGGATATATCATCGTTGGTATTTGGATGCTTCGGTTTAATGAAAGGAGCAGATGATTCAATACCTTTGTGAAAATCTTCAAAGCCTTCGGCTATCTCTGGTCCTACACTGACTAACTTTTTTACGGAAGGTGATTCCGGCATGGCGGCGCTGATGTGGTCAGTGATAACATTTTCACCAGCGCAGACAATCATTTTAATGTTGGCAGCATTGCAACGGTACACAATATCTTTCTTTGTCAATAAGTGTGTAGCGGGAATCACCACTGCACCTAGTTTATGCAGTGCAATGATGCTGAACCAAAACTCAAAACGACGTTTCAATACCAGCATGACCATATCTCCATGGCCGATGCCAAGGCTCTGAAAATAGGAAGCCGTCTTGTCGGTATATCGTTTCATGTCTGCAAATGTGAATTGCTGGTGCTCACCTTTGTCATTGGTCCATAGTAAAGCAGGTTTATCCGGCTCTGCTTCTGCCCATGTATCTACTACATCGTAGCCGAAGTTGAAGTCTTCCGGTACATTTATTTTTAAGTTTTTGATAAAGTCCTCTTGAGATGTGAAGGACGTTTGTGATAAGAATCTTTCTATCATAACTTTGTTTAGGTTGTATTTACATAATGATGGCAAGGAAGCGTACTGGTTTTTTATCCAATGCTTTCATGCCATGCGGCAGTTTGGAGCTGAAGTATAGACTGTCTCCTTCATTTAAAATTAAGTCTTTACCATCGATACTGATCAGCATGCGCCCTTCTAGTACAAGATTGAATTCCTGTCCGGGATGACTATTATAGTTGATTGGTTCGTTGTCGGCTATCGGTTCAACGGTAACAATAAACGGGTCAGCGGAGCGGTTAATGAAACCGGCAGCCAGTGATTGGTATTTGTAAGCCTTGGTGCGCTCAATGCTTGTTCCTTTTCCTGCACGTGTCAGGAAGTAAGAGCTCATTCTGGGTTCCTCACCAAACATCAGCGCGTCCAATGATACACCATAGCGGCGTCCTATCTTTTGTAGCATACTGACGGAAATGTCAAATTCTCCGGTTTCGGCAAGGCGATATTCTTCAGCAGAGATATCGCAATCGTGGGCGATGTCTTTGGCTGTGAGTTCCAGAACTTCACGCAATCCACGCAGGCGTTCAGCTATTTGTCTAATCTGTTCGTCCATGTTTTATTTATGAATTAGTAGTTATATGCTTTTCTTAATAGCTTTGATAATGGCAGAAGTAAATCCTTCATGCTCCAATTCGTTGATGCCTTTAATTGTGATGCCTCCGGGAGTGCATACTTTGTCAATTTCAGCACTTGGGTGAGTGTCGTTATTCAGTATTAGCTCGGCAGCACCTTTAACTGACTGTGCGACCATGCGCATGCTTTCTTTAGGGTAAAGGCCTAATTCGATGCCTGCTTGTGTAGCTGCTTGGATGTATTTCAATACATAGGCGATGCCGCAAGAAGTCATGGAGGTGGCAGCAGCAAACTTCTCTTCAGGGATTAGCATGGCAAGCCCCATTTGATTGAAGATTTCGAGCATCAGTGTTTCCTGCTCTTTGGTTGCGTTGCGACTGGCAATGAGTGTCATGCTCTCCAATTCGCTGATGGCGGTATTGGGAATGAGACGAAACATCGTCATCTCTTTATCGGTTACGTCATGCGCCAACTCTTCGAAAGAGATGCCGGCTGCTACGGATATAAGAATCTGTTTGCTTTTTAGTTTCAATCCTTTTACTACAGATGCCATCAACCAAGGCTTTACGGAAAAGATAATCATGTCTGAACCCGTTGCGGCTTCCTGATTATCATTTGTCACTTGTAAAGCTGGGAACTCCTTTTTTAATTGGTCCAATTTCCCTTGCGAAGGATTAGAAACTATGATATCACTAGTAGAGATAATTGTCCCCTTGGCTAATCCGCGAGCGATGGAACCGCCCATATTTCCTGCACCGATAATGGCTATTCTCATATCTTCTTATTGTTAAAGAATTTATCTACTGGCAAAGGTAGATGTTTTTCTACAAAAAAACGACCGAAAGAGATAGGGATTATTCTTTTTCGGTCGTTTCTTTTACTAGCTGATTCCTCTTCAAATATTAAAGTACTTGCTGAAAGCGTTTCAGGAAGAGGTTTGCCTCATCCATGCTGAGGCAGAGAGGCGGTAATAAGCGGAGCACATTTGTACCGCTGACACCAGTGAATACATGTTGTTCTTTCAATAATTTTAGGCGTAATTCCTTGATTGGTTCTTTGAATTCCAACCCAATCATTAACCCGCGACCGCGGACGTCTGTGATTTGCGGGAATTTCTTCAACTCCGTAGTGAGATATTCACCCACTTTGGCCGCATTAGCAATGAGATTTTCTTGCTCAATGACATCTAGTACGGCAAGAGCAGCACTGCAAGCGAGGTGATTTCCTCCAAAAGTGGTTCCGAGTTGTCCGTGTACGGGAGTGAACATTGGGCTGATTAAGACACCTGCTAGTGGAAAGCCGTTACCTATACCCTTAGCCACCGTGATGATGTCTGCTTTGATGCCGTTGTATTGATGGGCAAAGAACTTGCCACTACGTCCGTAGCCACTTTGAATTTCATCCAGAATCAGCACGGTATTGTGTTCTGTGCAAGATTGGCGTAAGGCATGCATGAATTCGTCAGTTGGCAGTTGGATGCCACCTACTCCTTGAATACCTTCAATGATTACAGCACAGACATCTCCTTTGTTCAGCTCAGCTTTCATAGCTTCGATATCGTTCAGCGGGAGGTAGGTTACATGTCCACAGTCATTGATAGGCGCTATGATTTTAGGGTTGTTAGTTACTTCTACTGCCAATGAGGTACGCCCGTGGAAAGCTTTGGAGAAAGATATGACCCGTGTCCGCCCGTTGTAAAAGGAGGATAGTTTCAGAGCGTTTTCGTTAGCTTCTGCACCGCTGTTGATGAGAAAGAAGGAATAGTCGTCATAGCCACATACTTTTCCCAATCGTTCGGCCAACTGTTGTTGGAGTTTGTTGATGACGGAATTGGAGTAAAAACCCAGCGTAGCTACTTGGTTGCTGATCATCTCTACATAATGTGGATGTGCATGCCCGATGGAGATAACTGCATGCCCACCGTAAAGGTCAAGGTATTCCGTACCTTTTTCATCCCATACATGGCAGCCTTTTCCTTTGACAATATTGATGTCAAAAAGAGGATATACGTCGAATAAATTCATTTTTTAGAATGCTGACGGTTTTAACCGTAATCCTACGGTTTCTTCCAGGTTAAACATTAAATTCATATTGTGAATGGCTTGTCCGCTGGCGCCTTTCAGCAGGTTGTCAACACAGGAAATAATAAGCAGTTTGTTACCATGTTTCTCCAGGTGAATGAGGCATTTGTTGGTGTTTACTACTTGCTTCAAGTCAATGTTCTTTTCCACGATAAAGGTGAAAGAATCTTTAGCATAGTACTCTTCGTACATGCGCGTAATCTCTTCCAGGGAGACTTTGGTCTTGACTACAATCGTAGCAAAAATGCCACGAGCGAAATCACCGCGGTAAGGAATAAAGTCAATTTCCGAGTCAAAGCTGTTCTGCAGCTGCTTGAGCGATTGTTTGATTTCGGGAACATGCTGATGATCAAAAGCTTTATAGACACTCATGTTGTTGTTACGCCAACTGAAGTGGCTGGTTGCTCCGGGTTTTACCCCGGCGCCTGTGCTTCCTGTTATGGCGTTTACCAAGATGTCATCGTTCAACATCAGATGTTTGGCCAGTGGCAACAGTGCCAGTTGGATGCAGGTGGCAAAGCAACCGGGATTAGCCACACGCTTCGCAGTACAAGTAGCACGGCGATTCAGTTCCGGCAGTCCGTAGACAAAGTCATGTTCGGACGATGTTATTCGGTAATCCATGGAAAGATCAATGATTCTTAGGTCTTCCGGAATGTTGTGACTCTCCATGAACTTTTTCGTGTCACCGTGTGCTGTACAGAAGAAAAGTACATCAATCTCATCCAGCGGTAGTTCGCTAGTGAATACTAAATCTGTTTCTCCGTACAGTCCTTCGTGTACATCGGTAATTTTGTTGCCGGCGTTGCTTGAACTGTTTATAAAAACGATTTCTGCTTCCGGATGATTGATGAGCAAACGTATCAGTTCACCTGCCGTATATCCGGCTCCGCCGATGATTCCTACTTTTATCATGTGTTTTATCTTTTAAATATTCTCGTCTTTATGGTTAGCATAATAAGCACGTAGTGGAGTAGAAGTAACTTTAATGAAGCCCTTGGCATCTTCTGCTGTCCAGCCTTTTTGCATTTCACCGTATTCTCCTAATTTATTCTTGACAAGGTCATCTTCACTTTCTACACCCACGGTAGAGTAGCTGAGTGGACGAAGTTCAAGGATAGCGGTACCGTTTACGTTACGTTGACTTTCAGACAGCATGGCTTCAATATCACGCATTACCGGTTCTAAGTATTGGCTTTCGTGTAAGAACATGCCGTACCAATTAGCTACCTGATCTTTCCAGTATTGTTGCCATTTGCTTAAGGTGTATTTTTCAAGGAAACGGTGTGCACCAATGATTAACATGGGAGCAGCTGCTTCGAATCCTACGCGACCCTTGATGCCAATAATCGTGTCGCCTACGTGCATGTCACGTCCAATGCCGTAAGCAGCACCTATTTCTTCTACTTTCTGGATGGCTTTGATAGGGTCATCAAAAGTCTCATCGTTTACAGCTTTCAGCTCCCCTTTTTCAAAAGTAAGACGCAACTGTTCGCTGCCTTCTTTTTCGCAATGTTTCAGATAGGCACTCTCGGGTAAACCTTGAGCTGAATCCAATATCTCACCGCCACAAATGGAAGTACCCCACAGGCCTACATTATAAGAGTATTTCAGTTTGGTAAAGTCGGCAGAAAAACCATGCTTATTCAAATAATCGATTTCTTCTTGACGACTTAATGCCATGTCGCGCGTCAGTGTGATAATCTCCACACCGGGAGCCATTACAAGGAAAGTCATATCGAAGCGAATCTGGTCGTTGCCTGCACCTGTCGATCCGTGAGCAATAGCATCAGCTCCTATCTCGTTGGCATAACGAGCAATGGCAAGTGCTTGGAAAATACGTTCGGAGCTTACAGAAATGGGATAGGTACCATTGCGCAGAACATTTCCATATACCATGTATTTCAAACTCTTCTCATAATATTCCTGAGTTACGTCGATTGTGATATATTCTTTAGCTCCCAGTTTATAGGCGTTCTCTTCGTTGGTCTTCAGTTGTTCTGGGCTGAATCCTCCGGTATTGGCACAAGCTGCATATACTTCGTATCCTTTTTCTTTGGCGAGATACATAACCGTAAATGAAGTATCCAAACCGCCGCTGAATGCGACTACTACTTTTTTCTTCTTTTCCATATCCTTGTATTTTTTATATTTTATCATCTTCGTGTTTCTCCGGATCGTAGAGCATTGCTGTGCAAATGCAAAATTTACGATTTTTAGATACTAAGATATCATGATTCGTACATCCCTCGCAGCCTTTCCAAAAGGCATCGTCATCGGTCAGTTCGTTGAAAGTGACAGGCACATATCCCAATTCAGTATTCATTTTCATGACTGCAGCGCCGCTAGTCAAACTGAATATCTTGGCGTTAGGCCATCGTAAGCGAGCCAAACGAAAAGAGGCCGTCTTGATGCGTTTTGCCAATCCTAATCCGCGATAGTCGGGATGAACGATTAAGCCTGATGTTGCTACGTATTGCTTGTTACCCCAACTTTCTATGTACGTAAAACCAGCAAATTCCTCTCCATGCAAGGCTATGATGGCCTTTCCTTCTCTCATCTTTGTTGCTACGTACTCATGTGTACGCTCTGCGATGCCCGTTCCGCGAACTTTGGCAGCCTCACGGATGGTATCCAAAATTTTATCCACGTAAACTTCGTGTGAGGCATCAGCTACCATCACATCAATCTTGATTGAATCCATTTCTCTATTCAATTAATATTTTTTTTCTTTCTTCATCTACTTCATATTCGGAATAATTTGTGACAGAAAGACACGCACTTCGTCATGAGATGCCGCTTCGTGTACCACCAACATAATCGTGTCGTCTCCGGCAATCGTGCCTAAGATGGCGGGACATTCGCGGTTGTCAATGTCGTAAGCCATACTGCTGGCATAACCAGGCCGGGTGCGAATGACGGCAATGTTACGTGAAAATTGAAGTGAAACGAATCCGCTAGTCATCAACATTTCACTGGCACTTTGATCGTTGGAACGTTTGTACATGATGTTATTAGGCAATACATATACATATTTTCCATTCATGTTGGCTGCTTTGGCAACTTTCAGTTGTTTTAAGTCGCGCGACAAGGTGGCTTGTGTCAGTTCAAAGTCCTCTTTTTCTAAAGCTTGCAACAATTCCTCTTGTGAACTGATGTCTTTACTTGAGATAATCATCTTGATGGCATCTAACCGATGGGCTTTTTTCTTCATGTTTCTGTATAATTATTCTAAGAATGGGCAAAAGTAGGGATAATATTGGGAATAATATGCATAAACGATGAGGTTTTTATCTTTTTTATGCAACATAAGGGGCATATGTCAAAATAAACAATCTTTTTTTAATATTTCAATTGTTTTGACTATTTTTGTTCATCCTTATAACAATGAAATCTATTATGAAGTACAGATTTTTCGTATTTATTATTTTACTATTAACTTTAGAATTAGATGTATATAGGGTTCACTGAATAACATTTCATCCGACTATTGCATTATTTAGTTTTCCAACTCTTCCCTTCGATAGTCGGCTAATAATCGACTGATTTTCCAGCAAATCGATCAAAAAAGTCAGCAGCCAAAGAAGCTCCTTTAGGAACTTCATTACATTCTTGACGAAGTAGCACATACCCGTCCAGCAGTTGGCTGTATTAGGCAACTTTGCTCGAATGTTATTTGCTCGATAAACTCGCTTTCCAGTACCAAACGTGGCTTCAATTTCATTTCTCTGACTCACAGACTTTGCCATCTTGATTTGGTGCTCAGGGGCTTGGTTCTTAGGAGGTCTACCTAGTGGCTTACCCATAACCTCTATATCCAACTCTTTCATGATGTTTCTATTAACGCGATTCAAATAAATCTTGTCCGCGAAAACTCTGCGAGGTAGATACCCAAAACGCTTTTGATACAGTTCGATTTGCAGCTCTAGATCTTGAGACTCATTATATGCATCCCAACTATGATGGTCAATGAAGGTATATCCATAGGTGATACTAACTCCCATCTTGGCTCCAAACTCTGTTGGCGCTTTTGACTTTCCACGAACGATGGGGCGAATATGAGGTTGAAAGATGCTAATAATACGGTCTTTACAGCTATGCAAGTCTT
>CALYZE010000064.1 GCA_945607605.1 uncultured Bacteroides sp. | reverse complement strand
CGATTCCACTGCACCACGGTCAGGTTGAATATTAAAAGGCATGGAACGGATTACGTCATATAGTTCAGCACGTGTCTTGCCATGCTCATTGTCGTGATTGCCAAAAGTGAGCACAAAAGGAATCTTACGAGAAGATATACAGGACAACACCGTACGCATAGCAGTATCAGCAGGAGCAGCATATATTACGTCTCCGGTCAAAACTACTACGTCAGGACGTTCCGCATCAAGTACTTCATTCATACGCTTCAAAGCAATGTCGGATGCTGGATTACCGTATTGAAAGTGTACGTCGGTAAATTGAACTATTTTAAATTCTCCATTCTTATTGAACCTCAAAGGTACAACTTGTGCCTGGCAAAACAAGGCAGACAAAAATATCATATAAAAGGTTAACGTGTATTTTTTCATTCAAATTCCTAAGATATAAATTAGATTCTTCGAAGTAAATCAGTTAGTTATTCTTTGACTATCAATACGGTAACATAGGCAGAAATACCTTCTTCCCGACCAGTAAAGCCTAATTTCTCCGTAGTTGTGGCTTTGATAGAAATATCCTCCTCATCCACCTCCATCACTGTAGCCAGCGTTTGTTGCATTTCGGGAATGTATGTTTTTAATTTAGGACGCTCTGCACAGATAGTAGCATCAATATTACCAATTGAATAACCTTTGGTCGCTAACAGTTCCACCGTTTTCTTCAACAAAATTTTGCTATCAACATTTTTAAATTCACCGGCAGTATCTGGAAAATGATAACCGATGTCCCGTAAATTTGCAGCTCCCAATAGTGCGTCACAAAGGGCATGCGTAAGCACATCTGCATCTGAATGTCCTAACAAACCTTTTTCAAAATCCAGACGAATACCACCTAGCCAAAGTTCACGACCAAGCACCAGTTGGTGGACATCAAAGCCAAAACCTACACGTATTTTCATATTTTTCTTTCTTTTTAATAGTACGATTGCACGAAAATACGGAATTAATGGTACAACTCAAAGAAATACAAACAGAAGAAATTGAGAAATCAGCAAAAAACTTTTCTGCATGAAGGAGAGAAGCCCTTCATCAACGAATATAAAAATCAAGCAACTTATCTTCTCCAAGATATCCTTGCAAATGCTGACCTATACAGACCGGGCCTACGCCTGCAGGAGTACCCGTAAATAGCAAGTCACCTATTTTCAACGTCATGAATCGACTGACGTATGCAATGATCTCATCTACGCAAAAGAGCATATCCGATGTATTACCATGTTGCACTTCCTTATTGTCAATTTCCAGATTAAAATGAAGATTCTGCACATCTCCTCCTACCTGTTCCAAAGAAACAAAGGTGCCAATAGCTGCAGAGTTATCAAATCCTTTACAAAGCTCCCACGGGTTACCTGCTTCACGAAACTTACGCTGCAAATCACGCGCTGTAAAATCAATGCCCACCGTCACTGCATCGTAATAGCGATGTGCAAAGCGAGGCGCAATATTTTTTCCCAAACGGCAAATACGTACCACAACCTCTGTTTCATAATGAATCTCGTTTGAAAAATCGGGAATGAAGAATGGTTTACCATCTTTCAATATAGCAGAATCGGGTTTCATGAAGATGACCGGTTCCTTGTTTTCCATCGTGTGCCCTAATTCTTTATTATGCAGGGCATAGTTCATTCCTACAGCTATAATCTTCATTACCTGATTTCGTTAAAATTCAACCGATTAAACATGACTGCCAGATGGGCATACAGAGAAGTGTTCTGAACAACGATATCCTCGGGCACGCGAATACGGAACGGAGTAAAGTTCCATACGGCCTTGATGCCTCCCGCAACCATAGTATCAGTAATCTGTTGCGCTATCTCAATAGGCACAGTCAACACACCGATATTGACATCATATTCCTTCATTTTCTGTTCAAACTCATTAGAGTGATAAATGGGAATGCCATTCAACGTCGTTCCTACCAATTCAGGGTTTACATCAAAAGCAGCTACAATTTCCAGACCAAAATGGTTCAAACCGGAGTCGCGCAACAAGGCTCCTCCCAAACTTCCTACCCCAAAAAGGAAAGCTTTATGTATATTGGTAAATCCTAAAAAGTCCTCCAGCACAGCTATCAATGTATCTACCTCGTAACCCACACGCGTGCGTCCTGAGATGTTTACATACGACAAATCTTTTGCTATCTGAGAGGAGTCAATATTGATTTCTTTGGATATCTGAGTGGAGGAAACGAAGCGTTCACCCTTCTTCTTCAGCAACTTTACATTCGATAAATACCACGGTAACCTGCGCAAAGTAGGCTCCGGCACTTTCATGCTATCCTTATGTTGAATTGCTTCGTTCGCAGTCATTTTCTTCATTTTTTTAGGTTACGGATTGACAAAAATACATCTTTTTCTACAAAAAAAGAGCCATACAGAATAAAGTTAACATAATTTCTACAAAAGTGTTACTCAGAAACAAACTCATACTATAAAAGACCTTTATTATTAGAAGACAAAAGTATGAAAACATTGCAAAGTTCCATACAAAATATTACTTTTGATTCTGCAAATATAGAATGAGTATGAAAAATAATGATTGGAAAGAGAGATTGAATGTGGTCTATTCTACAAATTCAAACTACAACTATGAAATGGAGGATGACGAAGAACAAACAACCCTTCCGTCTGCCCAACAACATCTGCGTGTCCAGTTAGACCGGAAAAACCGGGGTGGTAAAATCGTGACCTTAGTGACTGGCTTTGTCGGTACCGACAATGATCTGAAAAAATTAGGTAAACTACTGAAAAGTAAATGCGGCGTAGGCGGCAGTGCCAAGGATGGAGAAATCATTGTGCAAGGCGACTTCAAGCTAAAGATACTGGAATTGTTAAAAAAGGAAGGGTACACGCAGACTAAACCTATGGGGTAAAACTCTTATCTTCGAAACGATATTTTGAAAGCATAAAATAAAAGGCGGTCGCTCGGATATTTCCGTGCGACCGCCTTTATATTCTAATAACAATAGAATTATTCAGCGCGCAAAGTAAAACGCTTGAAGTCAACTACCTTCAATTCAGCATCAGCTTCCTTCAGCACTTCTCTTACAGTCTTCTTGGCATCCATGATGTCTTCCTGGTTCAGCAAGCACACTTCCTTCAAGAATTTACCCAGACGACCCTTAGCAATATTTTGAATCATTTGTTCAGGCAAATGAGCAGCCTTCTCTACAGAAACAGTAGCAATGATTTCTTTCGCTCTTGCTACATCTTCAGCAGTAATCCAGCCCTTAGCCATATTGCTTTCCATATGATCTTCGCTGTCCACGTGAGCCGGGTTGATACCTGCTTTTTTCAAAGCAGCTTCCACAGCTTTCTGCACCTGCTCTGCTTTGGTCTTCTCAATAGCAACTTCGATTTCTTTTTGCTTAACATCTTCAGAAACACCATCTTCATCCACAGCAATAGGATTCATAGCAGCCACCTGCATGGCTACTTGCTTGGACAATTGTTCATCAAGATTTTTGTTAAAAGCAACGATAGTACAAAGACCGTTTTTGTTCATGTGATTGTAAACCACGGTGCTAGCGCCTTCAACAGTCATGTAGCCATCCAATTCCATTTTCTCACCTGTAATACCGCTACGATCAACCACCGCATCTCCTACAGTGCTGTTGCCCATCGGCAACGCTTTCACTTCGTCCAGAGTTTTGCATTTATTAGCAACGGCAAGATCAAGAATATCTTGAGTCAGCTTAATAAAATCAGCATTCTGAGCTACAAAGTCAGTTTCGCACTTCAAAGCAATGATAACAGCAAAGTCACCAGTAGTCTTAGTCAAAACACAACCTTCAGCAGCTTCGCGATCTGAACGCTTAGCGGCAACAGCCTGTCCTTTCTTACGGATAATCTCTACTGCCTTGTCGAAATCGCCTTCAGCTTCGGTCAATGCATTCTTGCAATCCATCATACCAGCACCCGTCATTTTGCGGAGCTTGGTTATGTCAGCCATACTTACAGCCATAATATATTTTCCTTATATTTTAATTGTTAATAAAGTCTTTATAAAGCAATTGAGAGCTGAGAATAGAGAATTGAGAATTGCCATTTAAGTAACTCCCAACTTTCAATTCTCAACTCTCAACTATATAATCAAGCCTCTTCGTCTCCCTTGATGAAAGCAGCAGCTTTAGCAGCATTAATTGCTTCCTCATCGGATTTGTCGAGTCTTGCTTTTGTAGTTTTTTTCTTGCCCTTGTTAGCAGGAGCTTCACCGGCAGCTTCCATATCTACCTTTTCAGCTTTGCGTTCTTCGAGACCTTCCTGCATAGCAGCGCAGCAAGCCTCAAGTACAATCTCTATTGACTTAGTAGCATCATCATTTGCCGGGATTACGAAGTCAATGTCTGAAGGATCAGAGTTTGTATCCACAATAGCGAATACAGGGATACCCAAACGGGTAGCTTCGCGAACAGCAATATTTTCTTTCATTACGTCAATTACGAACAAAGCAGAAGGCAGACGAGTCAGGTCAGCGATAGAGCCCAAGGTTTTGTCCAACTTGGCACGTTGACGAGAAATCTGCAATACTTCTCTCTTAGAAAGATTAGAATAAGTACCATCGTTAGTCAATTTATCGATAGTAGCCATCTTCTTAACAGCCTTACGGATTGTCGGGAAGTTAGTCAACATACCACCCGGCCAGCGCTCGATTACATAAGGCATATTTACAGATGAAGCCTTGTCGGCAACCACCTGTTTAGCTTGTTTTTTAGTAGCAACAAACAGGACTTTTTTTCCTGATTTAGCGATTTGCTTCAAAGCTTCAGCAGCTTCGTCAATTTTAGCAACCGTCTTGTTGAGGTCAATGATATGAATACCATTGCGCTCCATGAAGATATAAGGAGCCATTGCTGGGTTCCACTTTCTTTTCAAGTGACCGAAGTGACAACCGGCTTCCAATAATGTATCAAAATTTGTTCTTGACATTTTGTTTTAATCTTTAATCGTTTACTTTCTTTTTTGTTTTTTTCTAAACCAACCGCCGGGTAGTCCATCCAAATGAAGAGTCCCGGTAGTTTAGATACTAAACGCTTTTTCAGTTGAGAGTTGAGAGGTGAAAGTCGAGAATTAAGCAACTTGTCCGCCCCAACCGTTCTCCAACTCTTAACGTTTACTGAACTGGAATCTACGACGAGCTTTTGGCTGTCCCGGTTTCTTACGTTCAACAGAACGAGGATCACGAGTCATAAAGCCTTCAGCGCGGAGAGCAGCCTTATCTTCAGCATTCATTTTCACCAGTGCACGAGCAATTGCCAAACGCAAAGCTTGAGATTGACCAGTGAAGCCACCACCGCAGAGGTTTACTTTGATGTCGTACTTTTCAGTCACACCCAGTTTGTTCAACGGTTGTTTTACTACATACTGGAGAATGCTTGATGGAAAGTACTCTGCGAGGTCTCTCTTGTTGATAGTAATCTTTCCAGTACCTTCGCTTACGAAAATACGTGCAATTGCACTTTTACGTCTGCCTAATGCATTTACTACTTCCATTATCTCTTATTTAAGTGCGTTAATATCAATCATTTTTGGGCTTTGAGCATCGTGTTTGTGCTCATTGCCGGCATATACATACATATTGCTCAGCAATTTAGCGCCCAACTTGTTCTTAGGCAGCATACCCTTTACTACTTTTCTCAGTAACCTGTCATCCCCGTTCGGTTTTGCCTGCAAACGAGCAGGTGTGATTTCTCTCTGACCGCCGGGATAGCCAGTATATGACAAATACACTTTGTCATCCCACTTGTTACCGGTTAATTTTACTTTGTCGGCATTGATAATGATCACATTATCGCCACAATCTACGTGAGGAGTAAAGTTAGGCTTATACTTCCCTCTCAACAGTTTCGCAACTTTCGCGCCCAAACGACCTAATACTTGGTCTGTGGCGTCAACAATGACCCATTCTTTAGTCACTGTAGCTTTGTTTGCAGAAATGGTCTTGTAACTTAAAGTATCCACTCTTAATTGTTTTTTAAATGTTACTACTAAAATGTTTGCTTCACCACGAATTAACCACCTCGGACAAAGGGGTATTAACTCGCTATGAATTAAATGCTTATCCTTATGAGATAATAATCGGCTTGCAAAGGTACGGTTTTTCTTAGAACTGGCAAACGTTTTCTACTTTTTTTTAGAAAGCCATACAGCTGATATACAACCTAAAAAAGTTATCCTCCGGGGGTATTTAGACTCTCCAGAGAATAACTTCGCATCCCTCTTCCGCTTTAACACTCCATTTACTGAGCTTTGCCAAAAAGCAGAAGGGTAAGACAACCTATATTCTATTATCGAATGATATCTTCAGGAAACTTGGCAGGCATCTTCAACCGTTTCCATGTTTCATGAAACCAAGTATTTAGTTCATTTCCATTCAAATCCTTAGAAATAAAGTATTTCAGATACATTAGCCCATCATCTCCCATCTCAAACTCCAGCACATTATCCTTATTGTCCAACATTGGTAAATGGATGTTCTTTTCAATACTTTCCTTATAAGAGCTATCTGTCAATTGTTCATAAGTGCCATATCCCGTGATGATAGCATCCATTCCAGGGATAAGCGTAAAATTAACAATTGTACCATTATCGCTTAAGACCTTGAATGTATTGCTGGGTTTCAATACACCGGGAACATCTGGAATTTCAGACACATAATGACACAGCTGCCAAATACCCGCCAGCTTTGCAGGTTTGAACTTTACATTCTCCTGCGCCTTTACCCCTGTTATCGCAAGCAGCACCGCTGCCAGCATGATAAAGAAATAGTTCCTTTTCATATTTGTATGGTGTTGGTTAACGTTATGTAGCTCTGATTGATACAAATATATATAGAAAAAATGAGATTAGGATGGGCTGTACAAAAAAAAGTCCGCAAAACTAAAAGTTTATGCGGACTTCATTCTCTGATTTATATTCTGTTTCAGAATGATTAAAATTCTGCGTTGTGCGGAGTACGTGGGAAAGGTATCACATCCCGGATATTCGTCATACCGGTAACGAACAACAACAAACGCTCAAAGCCAAGCCCAAAGCCAGAGTGAGGACAAGTGCCGAATTTACGTGTATCCAAATACCACCACATATCCTTCATCGGGATATCAAGTTCTTCGATACGAGATACTAGTTTAGAATAATCCGATTCACGCTCAGACCCTCCAATAATCTCGCCAATCTTCGGAAACAATACATCCATCGCACGAACTGTCTTACCATCTTCGTTCTGCTTCATATAAAAAGCCTTGATTTCCTTTGGATAGTCAGTCAGAATCACCGGACGTTTAAAATGTTCTTCCACCAAATAACGTTCATGTTCAGAAGCCAAGTCAACTCCCCAATATACTGGGAATTCAAACTTGTGCCCCTTAGCCACAGCCTCTTCCAAAACTTTGATACCATCTGTATAAGGAAGACGAACAAAACTGTCTTTCAACACGCTTTGCAGACGCTCAATCAAGCCCTTGTCGAACATATCGTTGAGGAATTTCACGTCATCGGCACAGTTATTCAAAGCCCACTGCACACAATACTTAATGAAATCTTCTGCCAAATCCATATTGTCCGTAATATCGTTAAATGCAACCTCCGGCTCAATCATCCAGAACTCTGCCAGGTGGCGAGGAGTGTTGGAGTTCTCTGCACGGAACGTAGGGCCAAACGTATAGATCATTCCCAGTGCTGTCGCTGCGAGTTCTCCTTCCAACTGGCCGGAAACTGTCAGACTCGTCTGTTTACCGAAAAAGTCGTCATCATAAGTAATGGAACCACTCTCATCTTTCTTCAAGTCATACAAATTCTTCGTAGTCACCTGAAACATCTGGCCGGCACCCTCACAGTCGGAGCCCGTAATGATAGGCGTATGAAAATAGAAGAATCCTCTGTCATGAAAAAAATTATGAATAGCCATCGCCATGTTATGACGGATGCGAAAAATAGCGCCAAATGTATTCGTACGGGGACGCAAGTGAGCAATTTCGCGTAGGAATTCCATAGAATGACCCTTCTTCTGCAACGGATACGTATTATCACAAGTACCCAATACTTCTATTTCGCGAGCTTGCACTTCAGCTTTCTGACCGGAACCAACCGATTCAGTCAACGTTCCGTTCACGCTCAAACAAGCACCAGTAGTGATATCCTTCAACATTTCTTCATCGAAATTTCCCAGATCTACTACAACCTGCACATTATTTATTGTAGAACCGTCATTCAGCGCGATAAAATTCACTTGCTTACTACCTCTGCGGGTGCGAACCCAGCCTTTCACGTTGACCATAGCGCCAAAATCCTCGCGCTTCAACAAATCAACAATCTTTGTTCTACTCATTTTTTCCATAAAACAGTTATTATACCTTTTATTATATATTATTCAAAAGATCCCATGCGCAGATAATTTACCTCTTGTTCAGAGAGATAACGCCATTCACCGCGACGCAGACCTTTCTTTGTTAAACCAGCAAAAAACACACGATCCAGTTTTATAACCTTGTACCCTAACGATTCAAAAATACGACGAACGACACGGTTTTTACCAGAGTGAATTTCAATGCCTACTTCATCTTTCTTGAAATCATCAGTATAACTAATGGCATCTGCATTAATCTCACCATCATCCAGCTGAATACCTGCTGCAATCTGATCCATATCTGCTTTAGTCAGATTTTTATCTAAGTGTACATGATAAATTTTCTTTTTCAGATACTTGGGGTGCGTTAATTTAGAAGCCAGATCTCCATCGTTTGTCAACAACAATACACCGGTCGTGTTGCGATCTAGGCGACCTACAGGATAGATGCGTTCATTGCAAGCTCCTTTTACCAAATCCAACACTGTACGACGTGCTTGTGGATCATCAGAAGTTGTCACAGTATCTTTTGGTTTATTCAGTAAAACATAAATTTTACGTTCAATGCTAACAACCTGATCATGAAACTTCACTTCATCACCACGTTTGATCTTGGTACCCAATTCAGCAACCACTTCTCCATTTACTGTAACCACTCCTGCCGTGATGAATTCATCAGCTTCACGACGTGAACAAACACCTGCATTAGCCAAGAATTTATTCAAACGAATCGGTTCACTCGGATCCACAAATTGCTCTTTGTATTCAATCTGTTTCTTCTTGCTATACTTGGCATTGGGGTCATAATCGGCAGAACGACGAATTGGACGGCTGTAGCTGTCTCTATTGCCATAGCCACCAGATCTTCCACCACCATCTGAGTTGTAACGCGGACGGAACGGACGGTCACCTCCACCATATGAACGGTCATTGTTGCCATACGAACGATCATTATTATAAGGACGTTGCGGACGATCACCACCACCTTCGCTATTATAACGCGGGCGATAAGGGCGGTCGCCACCACCATAGGATGAACGGTCATTATTATAAGGACGCTGCGGACGATCCCCTCCTTCACTATTAAAACGGGGACGTTGCGGACGATCACTATTGTAAGGACGCTGCGGACGGTCGCCAGCCTCACTATTGAAGCGTGGACGATAAGGACGATCACCACCTGCATTATCTCCGTAAGAACGTGGACGATCGCCACTATTTTCACTGTTGTAGCGCGGACGATAGGGACGGTCATTGTTACCATACGAGCGATCATTGTTATAAGAACGCTGCGGACGATCTCCTCCTTCTGCATTCGGATTAAAACGTGGACGATACGGGCGGTCACTATTATAAGGACGCTGCGGACGATCACCGCTTTCACTGTTGTATCGCGGACGATACGGACGATCCGTGTTTTCACGATTGTAAGACGGACGGTTATAGCCTCCTTCTCTGTTAAATTGGTTACCATCACGGCCGGCTCCTGAGTTCTCCTCTGAGGAAGAAGCATCACGCCAATTTTCATTTTCTGTACTCATTTCTTTATTCGAATAAAATTAAACCTACTGGCCTCACGGCCATTCTTAGTCTCAGTTATACCTTAAATTTGTATATAAACAATCCCCGGATTAAAAAGTTGACAAACCTTCCGGTTCCTTTGTGCTGCTTAAATTCCCGTATAAGTATGGGGAGTAATCACACGTAATTCTTTCTTAACATCTTCACTCACATTTAGTTCCTCTATGAACTCCTTGATGGAAGACTCAGTAATAGCTTGATTTGTACGAGTCAATGCTTTCAATGCTTCATAAGGATTCGGATAAGCCTCACGACGCAGGATTGTCTGGATAGCCTCAGCTACTACACTCCAGCAATTATCCAGATCACGATAGATAGCAGGTTCATTCAGTAGCAGCTTACGCAGGCCTTTTAACGAACTCTGTATAGCAATCACCACATGACCGAAAGGCACGCCTACATTACGTAATACGGTAGAGTCGGTCAAGTCACGCTGTAAACGAGAAACAGGCAGCTTCACAGCCAGATGTTCCAAAATTACACTTGCCATACCCAGGTTACCTTCAGCATTTTCAAAATCAATCGGATTCACCTTGTGCGGCATTGCACTAGACCCCACTTCACCTGCTTTAATCTTTTGCTTGAAGTATTCCATGGAGATATATTGCCAGAAATCACGATTCATATCTATCATAACAGTGTTGATGCGCTTCATGGCATCAAAGATAGCAGACAAGTTATCATAATTGGCAATCTGCGTGGTATATTCCTCACGCTCCAGGCCCAACTTTTCAGCAACAAACTTATCACCGAAAACTTTCCAGTCATATTCAGAATATGCCACATGATGAGCATTGTAATTACCGGTAGCACCTCCAAACTTGGCAGTGATGGGGCAAGCCTTCAAGTGAGCCAATTGACGCTCCAGACGGTAAACAAACACTCTTATTTCTTTCCCTAAACGAGTCGGCGAAGCGGGTTGCCCATGAGTTTTAGCAAGCATCGGCACATTCTCCCATTCGTCTGCATACGTACGAAGCTGGGTAATCAGCTCTTCAATCAAAGGATAGTAAACCTGATCCAAAGCCTCTTTAATAGACAAAGGAACAGAGGTATTATTAATATCCTGAGAAGTCAGACCAAAATGGATAAATTCTTTGTAGTCATCCATTCCACCCAATTTGTCAAATTCTTCTTTCAGAAAGTATTCCACTGCTTTCACATCGTGATTGGTCACACTTTCGATATCTTTGATACGCTGTGCATCAGCTTCAGTAAAATTGCGATAGATATTTCTTAAGGTTTCAAACGCACCTTTATCTATTCCTTTCAATTGCGGCAAAGGTAGCTCACACAAAGCGATGAAGTATTCTACTTCAACCTGTACACGGTACTTTATCAGTGCAAATTCCGAAAAATAGGCAGCCAAAGCTTCAGCCTTACCCCTATATCGACCGTCAATCGGAGAGATTGCGGTAAGTAAATCAAGTTTCATACGTCGTATTTTGATAATTATCGGACTGCAAAACTACTGCTTTTTTCTGAGTAACAAGGCATAAAGAGAAAAGAAATTAAGCAAAGGAAGTTAATGGATAAAAAAAATAGCCTCACAATCACTTGTAAGACTACCATCTATAAAAATAAATTTTAGAATGTGGGCGTTGACGGATTCGAACCGCCGACCCTCTGCTTGTAAGGCAGATGCT
>CALYZE010000063.1 GCA_945607605.1 uncultured Bacteroides sp. | reverse complement strand
AAGGTATGAAAAGCTAAGTTTCATCTGTTGATAACGGTTTGTGTTTTTTGAAGACACAAAGGCATCTTCCAGAGTAATCATTTCTTTATCCTTTGATCTGTTTCTTTAATAGCCTTCAAAGGAAGCAAAAAAAAAGGAGAATTGAAAAATTCTCCTTTATTCTATCTGTTAAAACGCTTATTTTGCGTCTTTGGCTATCATATCACCTTCTATAAACAGTCTCATCATTTCCGTTTTGGCATTTGTGCGTAAAGTGATGGACTTCTTGAAGTGTCCGGGATACCTGCCGGTTCCGTTATAGGTCACTTTAATGGTTCCCGTCTTGCCGGGTAGTATCGGCTCTTGCGTGTATTCGGGTACAGTACATCCGCAAGATGCAACAGCTTGGTGAATCACCAACGGAGCATCCCCTATATTGGTGAATTTGAATGTATGAGATACCATCGGATTGTTTTCGGAGAAAGTTCCGAAATCATGGGTAGTCTTTTCAAACTTTAAGTCTGCTTGTCCTTGTGCAAAAGCATAGCTGATGCTCATGAACATCAATATCATATAAAAAGTTAGTTTCTTCATATTCTTATCTTTTTTACATTACAATGGGACAAAGGTAATCTATTTTTATTAAAATAAGATCTATGATGTGCGAAATTGTATTAAATCGACTTTGCAGGCTATTCTGACGGATGATAAACCGTGAAAACGCATACTCGATATCCTCTGTCCGTGTAAGCGCATGTTTGTTTTACTTGCTATGTTGGGCAATTAAAATGAGAAGAGAGTTTGCGTATCTCCTCAAAATTGACGAATATTGTGCTCAATTTTTAAACGACTCCAATCAAACAGTCTAAACCGTTGTTCCGACTCGGTTATTACATCTGTCTACGCAAAGTTTAGTAAAGAGAAAAGGAAACTTACATGAATAGAGGAACCATACATATAGAGAATCTCTCCATCGGCTATCCTGGCAAGGATAATGTAAAAGTAGTGGCAAGCGGTATCTGTGCCGATATCAATGGCGGCGAACTGACGTGTTTGCTGGGTGCCAACGGAGTAGGGAAATCTACTTTACTTCGCACATTATCAGCTTTTCAACCCAAGCTGGGAGGAGAGATACGTATTCAAGGAAAAGAAATTGGTGATTTCACCGATAAGCAGCTCTCACACGTGGTCAGTGTGGTATTGACAGAGAAGTGTGACATCCGCAACATCAGTGTGACGGAACTGGTAGGATTGGGGCGTAGTCCTTATACCGGCTTTTGGGGTACTCTTTCTAAAGAGGACAAAGCGGTGGTCAATCGGTCTATCAATTTGGTAGGCATCTCGCACCTGACCGAGCGCATGGTTCATACCTTGAGTGATGGTGAACGTCAGAAGGTAATGATAGCAAAGGCGCTTGCACAAGAAACTCCTGTGATTTATCTGGATGAACCCACTGCTTTTCTTGATTTTCCCAGTAAGGTGGAAATGATGCAGTTGTTGCATCATTTGAGTCGCCAGACAGATAAAACTATTTTTCTGTCGACTCATGACTTGGAGCTTGCTTTGCAGATAGCCGATAAAATCTGGTTGATGGACAAGACGAGTGGAGTAACGATAGGTACTCCCGAAGATCTTTCGCTCAATGGCAGTCTAAGTCGCTTCTTTGCTCGCAAAGGTATCGTATTTGACTTGGAAACCGGTCTGTTTCGGGTGGATAATGAATATACGTCGAAAATTCATTTGATAGGACACGGTCAGAAATATGCCATGGCTCGCAAGGCTTTTCAACGGAATGGTATCTTGGCCAATCGAAATGTAGAATCGGATATTTGTGTAGAAACCGGAGACTTGAAAGAAGAGGGAGGATTTCTGTTGCATTTGCCTGATGGACAGCATCTGAAGGTGGGTACGATAGAGGAACTCTTAAAGCAAGTTAAATATATTTAAAGGACTATCCTTTGGCAGATATTATCTGAATTTTTTCTATATATTGTAATTATTTAATTACAATATAGAATATGGACAAGAAAAAGAAATTAACCAATGAAGTGGGTGCTCCGGTATCCGACAATCGTAATTCTCAGACTGCGGGTTCTCGTGGGCCTATTACGATGCAAGATGTGTGGCTCATGGAAAAAATGGCCCATTTTGATCGTGAAGTGATTCCGGAACGACGGATGCATGCCAAAGGCAGCGGAGCTTTCGGTACTTTTACTACAACACATGATGTAACTCCTTATACGTGTGCCAAACTCTTCGCTGAAAAAGGCAAAAAAACCGATGTGTTTGTTCGTTTCTCTACGGTAGCAGGTGAACGCGGTGCTGCGGATGCCGAACGTGATATTCGCGGATTTGCTATTAAATTTTATACAGAAGAAGGTAACTGGGACTTGGTAGGCAATAATACACCTGTATTCTTTATCCGTGATCCGTTACAATTTCCTGATTTAAATCATGCCGTAAAACGTGATCCTAAAACAAACCTTCGGTCTCCGCAGAATAACTGGGATTTCTGGACCATGCTTCCCGAAGCTTTGCACCAGGTGACAGTCGTTATGTCCGATCGCGGTATTCCTGCTTCCTATCGTCACATGCATGGCTTTGGTAGCCATACGTTTAGTCTGGTGAATGCCGAGGGTACCCGCGTATGGGTTAAGTTCCATTTGCGCACGCAGCAAGGCATCAAGAATCTTTCAAATGCAGAAGCGGCTGCTATTGTAGCCAATGATCGTGAAAGCCATCAACGCGACTTGTTCGAAGCTATCGAAAGAAAAGACTTTCCTAAATGGACTTTGTATTTCCAGATTATGACGGAAGAGCAAGCAAAAAATTACAAAGAGAATCCGTTCGATATCACCAAAGTCTGGAGTCATAAGGATTTCCCGCTGATTGAAGTGGGAGTGATGGAGTTGAACCGTAATCCGGAGAACTACTTTGCCGATGTAGAGCAGGCCGCTTTTGCTCCTGCCCATTTGGTTCCCGGCATCGGACTGTCGCCGGACAAATTATTGCAAGGACGTCTTTTCTCTTATGGAGATGCACAACGCTATCGTTTGGGAGTAAATCATGACCAGATCCCCGTCAACCGGGCACAATGTCCGGTGCATAGTTATCATCGTGACGGTATGATGCGAGTGGATGGCAATTATGGTGCAACGAAAGGGTATGCGCCCAATGGTTTTGGTGAGTGGGAGGAACAACCCGAGTATCGTGCTCCTGCATTGCCTGTTGACGGTGCCATAGATCATTATAGTCCGTACGAAGATCAAACGGATGATTGTTTTTATCAGCCGGGCAACCTTTACCGTTTGATGACGGAAGATAAGAAACAAGCTCTTATCAGCAATACAGTAGCAGATATCATGCCCGTGACAGATAATGTGAAGTATCGTCATGCGGCACATTGCTACTTGGCAGATAAAGATTATGGAACGCGCATTGCTTTAGGGCTTCATCTAGACTTGAAGCGAGTGGAGGAAATTGCTGCCATGAGCGAGCAAGATCGTTTATGGGCTACCCGTTGCCTGTAATTTGACAGAATAAAAGGAAAGAGGGAGTGTGTGTGCATTCCCTCTTTTGCATTGATAGGTTACCAGAATCGATATCCCAACGTGAAGAATGAAGCAAAGTTCTTGGGTAGATATTCTCTGTATCCGTCAGGGTTGATTCGTTGGTTGAGTTGTTTATTGACGGTTACGAAGCCAACTTGTGCTTCTGCTCCAAAGATAAATCTGTGATATTCAAGCGTAATTCCCATCATAATGCCGGCATCCAAACGTTGGTTACCCATGTTGCTGTCCAACATATTACCAAAGGTATTCATCTTAAATGATCTATCTGCAGACTCTTGGCTACTGCTATAGTTGTATATCGTTCCGGAACTTTTCCCTCCAATACCCATGGCAACATACGGGCCAACGCTCAGTGAAGCATGATAGTCTTTGCCCATAGTGAGGCGGGCAGCCAGCATGACAGGTATCTGCAGATATAATTCGTTTATATTGGCTTTGCCTATATATTCTATTTCATCTTTGCCACCTATGGAAACCAATTCCAAAGCAGATTGTACAACCCAAGTCTTGTTGAGTACATACTCTGCACCGATACCGGCTTTATAGGCTATCTTGGTTTCGCTGCTTGAATGCTTTCCCCAGAAGTTGGAAGTACCGATTCCCACCTTTGCATGGAAAGAAACCGGACCTTGTGCGAGACTGGTCAGTGCAGCCATTGCGAAACAAATACTAACGATCAGTTTTTGTAGATGCCATTCAGTAATAAGGATCATGGCTGTTTTCATTCTTGGTATATGTTTAAGAAAGCATGGCTTTCATTATTTCAATAGAATTAGGAGTGCGTTTGGTGCCTTAACGCCCGTAAAACTCTTCTGCCTGCTTCAAGGTTTCCGGCTTTCCTATGTCAAGCCAACGGAAGTTTTGAAGTGGAAAGCCTTTTATCTGTGTTTGCCGGCAAACAGACAGATAAAAGGGGATAATAGAGAACTTTCCGTCCCACTCCTTAGTTTCCATATATCGGAAGAGAGAGGGGGATATGACATGAATGCCTCCAAAGGCCAGTTCTTTGAAATCTCCTTCGTGATAGCTGAAAGTTTCCGGTTTTACTTCTCCGGTAGATTTATTAATCCAGCCATGCAGATGATAAGAATCATCAAACAGAAGATAACGGGAAGTCTTCCGCTCGCTAACAAGTAGGGTGGCTTCCACATGATTTTCTAAATGATGCTGATAGAAGGCAGACAAATCAATATCCGTCAGAATATCTGCATTGTGAACGAGAAAAGGTTCATTGCCATCCAGAAAAGGTCGCGCTTTCTTGATGCCGCCACCGGTATCAAGAAGTCTATCCCGTTCGTCACTGATGTGAATCTTCAAACCAAAGTGATCATGGGCTTGCAGGAAATCAATAATCTGTTCTCCGAAATGGTGGATATTTATAACTATCTCGTTGAACCCGGCTTCTTTCAGTCGTAGTATCACTCGTTCCAACATGGGCTTTCCTGCTACGGAAACCAGTGCTTTAGGCATATTGTCCGTCAACGGACGTAGGCGACTGCCCAGTCCGGCGGCAAATATCATTGCTTTCATTTAAGTGTATTTATGATTCAATGAATCTACTAGTAGTCCTTTTATCTGGCTTTAAACGTCTGTTCTATATTTTGCTCTCTATGCATCAGATTCACTCGCACCCCAAACTTTTGATTCAGGTGTTCGGCAAGGTGTTGTGCTGAATAGACGGAACGATGTTGTCCACCTGTGCAGCCAAAGCAAATGGAAAGACTGGTAAAACCACGCTCCATATAGCGCTTCACCGAAGCATCGACAAGGGCATAAGCATGTTCAAGGAATGTAGTAATTTCGCCATCTTCTTCCAGAAAACGAATCACCGGTTCGTCCAAGCCGGTGAAAGGTTTGTAGCGGTCGTACTTGCCAGGATTGTTAACGGCACGACAGTCGAATACAAAACCGCCCCCATTGCCGGATGAATCTTCGGGAATACCTTTTTTATAAGCAAAACTCGTTATCTTGACTGCCAAACGACGTTTTTGCAGGTCATCCGTAAACTGCTTCAGTTCGGTAAGTTCGCGTAATACCTGGCAGAGGTACGGATATTCAGGATAAGGTTCCTGCAGCAATTGACGCAGATTCTCGATAGCGAAAGGTACACTTTGGATGAAGTGAGGTTTCTTTTCGAAATAACCACGGAAGCCATAGGCACCTAATACCTGCATGGTGCGGAACAATACAAAGTGACGGAGCTGTGCATAGAAATAAGACTCGTCTACAGGCTGGTATTTACGCAAGGCATCTGTGTATTCCTGCAAAAGTTCCTTACGCAGACTGTCAGGATAATTGGCTTTGGCTTGCCACAGAAAAGAAGCCACGTCGTAATAAACA
Organism: uncultured Bacteroides sp.; assembly: GCA_945607605.1. GTDB lineage: Bacteria > Bacteroidota > Bacteroidia > Bacteroidales > Bacteroidaceae > Bacteroides. The sequence goes on along the minus strand of CALYZE010000063.1, from coordinate 5,854 downwards.
GGACCTTTACGCCCGCCTTGGAAGTCGATGAGCCAAGGTTCGTCATCTTTGATCATCACATTGCGGCTTTGAAAATCACGATACATGAAGGTTGCCGAACTGCTACGGAGCAGTACGTCGGCCATCTTCTGGAAATCATCTTCCAGACGGTCTTCCTGAAAATCCATACCTGTAGCTTTCAGGAAACAATATTTGAAGTAATTCAGATCCCAGAGAATGCTGCGGCTGTTGAACTCAGCTTGCGGGTAGCAATAAGAAAAATCCATTCCGTCGGCACCTGCAAACTGTACGGCAGGCAGTAAGCGCATTGTTTTACGCAGAAGTTGTTTTTCATCTTCACCGAATACACTGGTCTTACGTCCTTTTTCGATTGCGTTAAAGAGAAGGGTGTCGCCTAAATCTTCTTGTAAGTAATATACATCATCCTCCGAACGAATAAATACCTCTGGAACGGATAATCCTTTCTGACGGAAGTGATCGGCCATATAGAGGAAGGCACGGTTCTCTTCAATAGATTCACCGCTCACACCAATCAGTGTAGGGTTGCCGAAAAGACGGAAGTAACGGCGGTTGGAACCGGAAGAGGGGAGTTCATCAATCTGTTCCGGTTCGTGTCCGGTATGTGCAATGTAGAGTTTTTTAAGTTCTTCAGTTATCATGGCAAATGTTTTATTTTGGCAGCTAAGATAAGGCTTTTGTTGGAGATATACTTACCATTTACAGAATAATCTGTAAAAAAACAGAAAGAAATGAGACTGTGTCATAGGTCTAATTTTATTCATTTTACTCTTCAGACGGTAGAAGAAAAAAGTAGAGGAGAGATAAATCGCTACTGATTCATCTCTAATTGTAAATCATACAAACAAGCTTGTAGCTCTGCCTCACTGCCAATGTGTTTTCCTATATCATCCGATAACTTCACGCATTCATGCCATTCCTGATTGACGTTCATTTTACATTGGGTTAATTTCATGACGATATTAGAAGGTTTGAAGCCGGTATCGTTGGTTAGGTTTGTGCCGATGCCAAAAGCACAACGGATTTTCCCGTGGCAATATTCTTGAATATCGAGTGCCTTTCCAAAATCAAGCGCGTTGCTGAACACAATGGTTTTGGTGGTTGAATCAATGCCCAGTTCACGATAGCGGGCAACAAGCTTATCCGTAAAGTCAAATTCATCACCGGAGTCGCAACGTACTCCATCGAAGAGTTTGGCTTGCTTGCGGCTCAGGTTGTTTAGGAAGATACCGGAAGTATAGGTGTCGGACAAGGCAATGCCTAAATCGCCATCGTATACATTCACCCAGTTCTCTAATGCCATATAATTGGCGTGCTTATAACCAAACTGTGCGCCATGAAACATAAACCATTCATGCGGATGTGTACCCATGGGCTTTATTCCGTACTTCATGGCAAAGTAGCAATTGGAAGTGCCTGTGCAATATTTTGAAGTCTGTTTGAGATAGCTGATTACTTTGTCCTGCACTTCGAAAGAGAAACGTCTACGTGTTCCGAACTCCGAAAAAGACAATTCATGTTCGTTGGAAAGCATCACCTTTTCTGATAATTTGCTAATGATATCCTCTAAATCGGCCACATTACCCAAGGTTTGATTCTTAATCTCCGATACGATGGCAAGCAGAGGTACTTCGTAAAGAGTGGCTTTGTACAGATAGTCGGTGATTTCAATATTGAGATGAGAGTCCTCATCCAAATAAATTTCGATCTTGTCAGGTTGGAAACGAAAGGAAGAAAGCCACTCCCAATATACTCTGGGCAGAAAACGGCAATGGCGAGTCATATACTCTAACTCATCACGAGTCAGTGTTACTTGCTCCAACAGGGTGACTGCATCCTTCAGTTTCTTCAGAAACTCGCTCGTATAAGCTGTTTCATCTCTATCTTTAAAGCTGAATGTTCCCATGGCATTGGGAAATAACTTGATGTAGGCATACGAAGTAGTGAACTTGTAAAGGTCTGTATCTAATATAGTATGAATCATGATTCGGTAGTCTAAGTTTGAAATTTAAAATCGGGGATGAAGATAACAACTTTTTCTCATTATTTGAATGTCCAGTTGTTAATATCAGAATAATCCTATTAAAGCATGTTATAAGATAGGCTGTTGTGGGCGAATGTTTTGGAGAAATCACGAAATGCCGTATATTTGTACTGTGTTTTTCATAGTATTAGATTTAAGGTTAACAAAAAGATTGGCTGTCTGGGATAGATAGCCTTTTTTTATGCCCGTATTTTACTTCCTTTTTACCTATCTTTGTCGGCGTTGAATCCAAAATTCAGCCACTAAACAGATAAAGATTATGAAAAAACTCCATCCTGTGATGTTTGCCGGAACCGGTAGTGATGTCGGTAAAAGTATAATTGCTGCCGCTTTCTGTCGCATATTCAAGCAAGACGGCTATCAGCCTGCCCCATTTAAGGCGCAAAACATGGCACTTAACTCGTTTGCTACACCGGAAGGTCTTGAAATAGGACGTGCACAAGCTGTGCAGGCCGAAGCTGCCGGTGTTCCCTGCCATACAGATATGAATCCATTATTGCTGAAACCCCATTCAGATCATACTTCCCAGGTCGTGCTCAATGGACGCCCCATTGGCAACCGCCATGCTTACGACCTTTTTCGCAAAGAAGGGCGAGAAGAATTACGTCGTGAAATTTGTGATGCTTATGACCGTCTGGCTGCTCGATATAATCCGGTAGTACTGGAGGGTGCCGGAAGTATTTCAGAAATCAATCTGCGTGATACTGACTTGGTGAATCTGCCTATGGCTATTCATGCGGGAGCGGATGTCATTCTTGTGGGAGATATTGATCGTGGTGGTATTTTTGCGAGTGTTTATGGCTCCATGATGTTGCTACGTCCTGCTGAACGGAAGCGTGTCAAAGGAATTCTAGTCAATAAATTTCGTGGAGATATGCGTCTCTTTGAATCCGGCATTAAGATGTTGGAAGAACTTTGTGGTATTCCGGTCGTAGGAGTTGTGCCCTATTACAAGGAAATCTATATCGAGGAGGAAGACTCTGTGGCGCTTGCCACAAAATCGGTAAGAGCGGAACAGGGCAAGGTGAATATTGCTGTGATCTTACTCCGGCATCTCAGTAACTTTACTGATTTTAATGTGTTGGAGCGTGATCCGCGGGTGCATCTGTTTTATACTAATAATGTGGAGGAGTTGGCAAAGGCCGACATCATTCTCTTACCGGGCAGCAAGAGTACGCTTGATGATTTGTACGAGCTGCGCCGTAATGGAGTGGTACAAGCTATTATCCGCGCACACCGGGAAGGAGCCACTGTGATGGGTATTTGTGGCGGTTACCAGATGATGGGGCAGGAGGTACTTGATCTCGATCATGTGGAAGGAGATATAGAACGCTTGCCTGGTTTGGGTTTGCTACCTGTCAGTACGCAAATGATGGGCGAGAAGGTGACAAGGCAAGTCAGATTCGGATTAAATGAAAAATTAAGAATGAAAAACGAAAAGCTCCTGTCGGGTTATGAAATTCACATGGGTACTACGGTCCCTGTTTTCGATGCTCCTGATTCTCCATTGAACATTCTGGCAGATGGAAACACAGATGGCTATATCGTGGATGCTACTTGTATGGGAACTTATATTCATGGTATTCTTGATAATCCGGAATTTATAGACTTCTTGCTTGAGCCTTTTGCCGACAGACTTTCCGAAACTGCAGAAACTTTCGACTATCATCGTTTTAAAGAAGAACAATATGATAAGCTTGCCGAGCATGTGCGCAACCATGTGAACTTGCCGCTTATCTACCAAATACTTACCGAAAATCATGATTGAAGGACACGGAGATGACTCCTATAAATACAGCCACCCTATACAGGCTAATTTTAGTTCAAACGTATACAATCGGGTGGATCTTTCTGCCTTGAAAGTACATCTTTGTGCTCGAATCGGGAATATCGGAAACTATCCCGAGCCCGAACCTTACACGCTTGAAGCTCGCCTTGCTGCCAGATATCATTTGCCTGCCGATGCTGTTTGTGTGACAAATGGTGCTACAGAGGCTATTTATCTTATTGCACAGACTTTTCGTGGTACGAATACGGCTATCGTGCAGCCCACTTTTAGTGAATATGCCGATGCGTGCCGGATGCATGGGCACAAGGTGACCTCTTTGTATCAACTTCCTGGCCAAACCGGGGGATGGCTCTTGCCTGATGAAGTGCGGATGATCTGGCTTTGCAATCCGAATAACCCTACAGGGACGGTGGTTGACAAAGCCTATCTGGAGGAACTGATCAAACGAAATCCACAAGTCTGTTTTGTCATAGACCAGTCTTACGAATATTTCACTTTGTGTCCGTTATTTTCTCCGGCTGAAGCTTTTGAGTTCCCCAATGTATTGTTGTTGCATTCCATGACCAAACGATATGCCGTTCCCGGCTTGCGTCTCGGTTATGTGACAGGAGGCAGTGGTCTTTTGGGACGTTTACGTACCAACCGTATGCCTTGGTCGGTGAATCAACTTGCCATTGAAGCCGGGCTTCATCTGTTGGAACATGATGTGCCTAATCCACTGGATATGGGTGTTTATTTGCAGGAAACAGCTCGCCTGCGTACAGCTCTTGAAACTCTGGGTGGGCTGGAGGTATGGGCTACAGAAACTCATTTTATGCTGGTAGGTCTCCGCATGGGCAAGGCGTCTGCTTTAAAGGACTATCTTGCTGAAGAACATGGAATCTTGATTCGGGATGCATCTAACTTCGACGGACTGGATGAACGTTTCTTCCGTATAGCCACACAGACACCCGAAGAAAATGACTTGCTTGTAAATGCTATTGCGAAATGGCTTGAAGAATAGATAATTATGGAAAATATACTGATCTTTCTAGGTATTGCCTTCAATCTGAATTTACCTCTCCTGACGGCTTGGTTGCTTGACCATTGGTTGGGAGATCCACTTTGGATGCCCCATCCCGTGGTTGGATTTGGCAAAGTCATTTCTCTTTTAGAACATGGGCTGAACAAAGGAGATCATCGCTTCATGAAAGGTGCGATGATCTCTTTACTGCTCATCATTGGCGTATATTTGACCTCTTTTTTCTTACTTCGTTGGGTAGCGCTTTTTTCTCCGGGATTGCTTTTAACGCTGCAAGTTCTTTTGATATTCTATTGTCTGGCCGGGACTACATTGGTACGTGAAGTACGTGAAGTTTTTAGGGCAGTAGACCGCTCTTTGGAGGAAGGAAGAACACAAGTGGCACGCATCGTGGGGCGTGATACATCGCAACTGACTGCACAAGAAGTACGTATCGCTGCTCTGGAAACGCTGGCCGAAAATCTTAGCGACGGAGTCATCGCTCCTTTATTTTGGTATTTGTTATTCGGAGTGCCGGGAATGCTTACCTATAAGATGATAAATACGCTGGATTCAATGATTGGTTATAAAAATGAACGTTATTGTCAATTTGGTTGCTTTGCCGCCCGTTTGGATGATGTGGCAAACTATATTCCGGCACGGCTTACTGCCTTCCTTATGATACTGGCTTCAAGGCGTCTTTCTTTACTTGCTTTTGTTGGCAAATACGGTAGCCAGCATGCCAGCCCAAACTCTGGTTATCCTGAAGCTGCTCTTGCAGCTATTTTGAATTGTCAGTTTGGAGGACCTCACCATTATTTCGGAGAAGAAATCTGGAAACCCTACATAGGTTCTAATAATCGACTTCTGACAACAGAAGATATGCATATTGCCACGCGCATCAATCGATGCGCGGAGTGGCTGATGGTAGTGGCAGTAATATTGACGAATTCATTCATTTTATTTAGTTCCTAAATTTGTTGTAATATTCACTATTTTTTTG
>CALYZE010000062.1 GCA_945607605.1 uncultured Bacteroides sp. | reverse complement strand
AATGGGACACATGCCGATGCCTAAAGTCCTCTATACCGACAGTATAGGAACTCTTGTGGAATACATACCCAACAAAGATTCCGATACCCTGACCATCTATTCCACTGAACACTTCAAGGAGTTGGGCCTGAACTATGGAGATTTTGAGTTCAACTACTACCCATTAATGCAAGGAGATACCGTTATTATTTCCATGGATAGCCTTGGCTACCCCATTTTAAGCAGCAAGCATCATCCCGGATATAGCAGAATCTATAACATGAACTATGAGTTGCGCAAAGGGAAGACCCATGCAGGACTGGAAGCAAAGACTTGTCTTGGGGGTGACTGGGTGCGGATTGCTAAATCGATTGATATAATACGAGCAAATAACTGGACTTCATTACTAATGGATTACTGCCCTTTGGATTCATTACAATCCATGTTCGACAGTTACAAGGAAAACTATACAGATACCATCAATTCCTTTAAAGAACAGCAACTTATCTCAAGCGAGATACACGACCGTTATCAATACTTGCTTAAGCTGAAAGACTATGAATCCCGGCGAATGCTGAATGAAGACACCGCCTTCTACCACCAAATGGAGTTCGAAATAGCCGACAAATATATCCGTTATCCCTCCTACCGTGAATTTCTGGACTACTACCTCTGGTTTTTCAATCAGCATATCCCGACGATACGCAAATCTCAGGGAGGAAGCAAGGACTGGCGTCAAACCTTCGATGAACTATCTGCGAAAACATTCCAGCCAAAATCCAAGCAAGCCCTGCTTGAACGCTGCATCAAAGAAATCGGTGAGAACTTTTCGGCACAAGACGCAAACAGCTATCTTGACAAATATATCCACATCACCCAAGACACACTGCTGTTCGACAGGATAAGAGACCAATACAACTTGGCTGCCGATGCCGGCCAGCTATTGCTGAAGGACATTCACGGAAAGTCCGCTAACCTGAACACATTGCTGGAGAAGAACAGGGGAAAGGTCATTTATGTGGACTTTTGGGCAAGCTGGTGTGTGCCCTGCCGGGAAGAGATGCCTCCCTCGGCAAAGCTGAGAGAACTGTACAAGGGAAAAGATGTGGTATTCGTCTATCTCGCCTTCAAGGACCAGGAAAGCAGTTGGAAAATGGCGGTAGAGCAGGAGGGCTTATCAGAAGTACCCGACAATTTCTTCATCACAAATCCAAAGAACAGCAAAATGCTGGAAAAGCTAAAGCTGGAATTAATTCCCCGATACATCATTTTCGACAAACAGGGCAATATTGTTGAAATGAATGCTCCAAGACCAAGTGACCAACAAGCGACAACAACGATAGACAAATATTTAAAATAGTAAAGCAACAGAATGAATGCACATCAGAAAATAATAAAAGACAATGCAAGAACCATTTTGAAGATTCTCACAAAACATTATGACTGCAAATATTCTATTGCATTATATGTAGTCGACTAATTAAAACTTTCCGGCAAAGACCCCTTATCTCAGTGCCTCTACCTCTTCCGGTGTCAAAGGAATCTTCTTGCCCAAACGGCGTGCCCCGTCCTCGGTAATCAGGTAATCTTCCTCATTGCGGATACCGCCGAAATCACGGTATTCTTCCACCTTATCGTAATTGATGAAGTCCGCAAATTTCTTTTCACCTTTCCAAAGGTCTATCAGTTCGGGGATGAAGTAAATGCCCGGTTCAACGGTGTGCACAAAACCCGGTTCCAGAGGAATGGCAAGGCGTTGACTCTTTCGGCCGAACTGTGTGCTCTTAGGCTGACCATTATAGCCTACCCAGAGTTCACCAAGGTTTTCCATATCATGTACATCCAATCCCATCATATGTCCTAAACCGTGAGGATAGAACAGCGCATGAGCTCCTCCACGCACAGCATCGTCAGCATTACCTTTCATCAATCCCAGTTCTTTCAAACCTTCTACCATGATACGGGCAGAAAGTTCATACACTTCCATATAGGGAATGCCCGGACGAAGTGCTTTCACCGATTCCAAATGCATGGCATTCTGAATTTCATAAACTGCACGTTGGCGAGAAGTGAAGGTTTTATCGACAGGAACAGTAGAAGACATATCCCCGCAATAACCCGAAGGAAGTTCGGCACCGGCATCAATCAGGAATAAGTCTCCCGATTTTATCTGGTTGCCATGATAATGGTTGTGCAATGTCTGTCCGTTTATCGTAGCAATCGTAGCAAAAGAAAGGTCACAGTTGTTGGCTTGGGCCACACGGTTCATTTCCGCCACCACTTCATATTCGTGCATACCCGGACGAATCACCTTCATCGCTGCAATGTGCATATCGGCAGTCACGTTGCAAGCCTTTTCTATCTCAACAACTTCTTCTGCCGATTTATAATTACGCTGTGCCACCACCGCGCGGATAAACGGAGTAGAAGCTTCTTGGCGTGAAACAGGGATACCCAACCAATCCATCAACTTCAACTTATGTTCGGCACGATATGGAGGAAGATAGTGGATGGCCTGTCCTTTCTGAACAGCCTTATGCAAATAATTGATGATATCAGCGGAAGGATGAGTCTCTGAAATGCCTACCCGATCACTCTTCTCTTTCAAAGTGGGTTGGGTTCCCATCCAGACAATATGATCGATGGTCAACTCATCGCCGAAGATAATTTCCTTATCTTCATCAATATCGATAATAGCTGATAAGCCAGCAAATGATAAACCAAAATAGTAAAGGAAAGTGGAATCCTGACGATAGCGGAAAGTATTGTCTTCGTAATTTAACCCTTGTTCATCGTTACCTAACAATAACAATACCCCTGAGCCTATGTTTTTTTTCAGCAGGGCTCTGCGCTGCACATACGTTTCTTTAGCAAACATGACGCTTCGTTTTTTATTGATTTTGGACAAAGATAATGTAAAAAATTAACCAAGCATCTGCTTTCTTGTTAAATATAAGAGGAGAAGATTTCGCATTCCCGAACTATTCGCTATTTTTGCCAGAAAAGCAAAGAGAAGCTATACCCCGAAGCAAAAAATAAACGAGTTCATTTTATTCTGCACTTGGTTTACATTATCTTTGCAGTAGAATTAGGCATAAAACGATGGCACAAGGTTCTCGACAGATACAGTCGCAGGCACAGCAACAGATACAAACGCTGTCACCGCAACAACTTCTGGTAGTAAAACTACTGGAACTCCCTGCTGTGGAACTGGAAGACCGTGTGCATGCCGAGCTCCTTGAGAATCCAGCTTTGGAAGAGGGAAAGGAAGAATCGGCCAACGATGAATATACTGACACCACTGATGCAGCGAATGAATCGGAAGATGGTGGAACCACTGATTACGATTCTCTGAGCGATTATCTTACAGAAGATGACATCCCTGACTATAAACTACAAGAGAACAATCGCAGCAAAGGTGAGCAAGTCGAAGAAATCCCTTTCTCCGATGCTACCTCTTTCTACGAAACGCTGAAAGAACAATTGAGCGAACGTGACCTCACCCAACATCAACGTGAATTGGCCGAATATCTGATTGGTTCACTCGATGACGACGGCTTGTTACGCAAATCTCTGGATAGTATTAGTGACGAACTGGCCATCTATGTTGGCATTGAGGCCACCCCGCAAGAGCTGGAAGATGTATTAAAGATAATCCAAGATTTTGACCCTGCAGGGCTGGGTGCTCGTGACCTTCAAGAGTGCCTACTTATACAAATTCATCGCAAGATAGAGCAACAGCAACTCACTCCAAACGACTTGCTACACGTGGAAGAGGCTATCCTTTCGGAATGCTACGAAGAGTTTACCCGCAAACATTGGGACAAGATTCAACAGAAGCTTAGTTTGGAAGAAGATCTCTTTGAGCAGGCCATTAAGGAAATATGCAAGCTGAATCCACGCCCAGGCGCATCATTAGGAGAAACGATAGGCAAAAACCTACAACAGATCATTCCTGATTTCATTGTAGACACTTACGATGACGGAACCATTAATCTGGCGCTGAACAATCGCAATGTTCCTGAACTGCGTATGAGTCGCGATTTTACAGAAATGGTGGAGGAACATACTAAGAATAGAGCAAATCAGTCGAAAGAGTCGAAAGAAGCTATGATGTTTCTCAAACAGAAAATGGATGCCGCTCAGGGATTTATTGATGCGGTGAAACAACGTCAAAATACGCTGATGACTACCATGCAAGCCATCATTGACCTGCAATGTCCTTTCTTCCTCGAAGGAGACGAGTCGTTGCTGCGCCCCATGATTTTGAAAGACGTTGCCGAACGCACAGGGTTGGACATCTCGACCATCTCTCGAGTGAGCAACAGCAAATATGTACAGACCAACTACGGCATCTATTCTTTGAAGTTCTTCTTCAGCGACGGCTATACCACTGAAGATGGGGAGGAGATGTCTGTACGCGAAATTCGAAAGATATTGAAAGAATGCATCGACAACGAGGATAAAAAGAAACCTCTGACCGATGACGAGTTGACTGAAAAGTTGAAGGAGAAGGGTTATCCGATAGCTCGCCGAACAGTAGCCAAGTATCGCCAACAGATGAATATACCCGTCGCTAGGCTTCGAAAATAGAAAAGAGGATAAAGTGATAAGGTGTAAAGTAAGAAACCATGAATCGGTAAATTCAATTGTAAATCGTAAAAAAGAATGGTAGAAGAGCCTATTATAGCAGATAAAACCCTGATCCGGACAGCGAAAGTGATTTCGGCCCTATTCACGCCGTTTTCTATCCCTTTCTTAGCGTTCCTGATTCTGTTTGTGTTTTCATACCTGCGCATCATGCCTATACAGTACAAGCTTATTGTACTGGGGGTAGTATATTGCTTTACAATTTTGATGCCTACATTGACTATCTTTCTCTTTCGCAAAATCAATGGCTTCAGTCCGGATGATTTGGCCGAAAGGAAACAGAGATACATTCCTTTCATTTTCACAATTACCTCTTATATATTCTGCCTGCTCATGATGCATAGACTGAATATTCCATGGTATATGACCGGCATCATACTTGCTGCATTGGTCATGATGATTATTTGCATCATCGTCAATTTGAAGTGGAAACTCAGTGAACACATGGCAGGAGCAGGAGCCGTGATTGGAGGTCTGGTTGCTTTTAGTTCCTTGTTTGGCTATAACCCCGTAGGATGGTTGTGTCTTTTTATTTTAGTGGCAGGCGTATTGGGTACCGCCCGCATCATCTTACAACATCATACGCTGGGTGAAGTGATGGGAGGATTTGCCGTAGGAATGATTTGTTCCTTGTTGGTGCTCCATCCGTTCAGTAATATGCTGTTCCGCATCTTCCTTTTTTAAAATGGAAAGATGATATGAAACGAAACATTCATTTAAATAATAAATAGTATTAACCCCTTAAAACTAACAATTATGATTTTTCCAACAAATGTAAAGTACACCAAAGATCATGAATGGATCCGCCTCGAAGGCGACGTAGCCTATGTAGGCATTACTGATTATGCACAGGAACAATTGGGTGACATCGTTTTCGTAGACATCCAGACAGAAGGTGAAACACTGGCTGCCGATGAAGTATTCGGTACCATTGAAGTAGTTAAGACCATTTCTGACCTGTTCTTGCCCATTGCCGGTGAGGTGCTGGAGCAAAACGAGGCTCTCGCTGATCAACCGGAATTGGTAAACAAAGACCCGTATGGTGAAGGTTGGCTCATCAAGCTTAAACCTGCTGCTGACGCAGACTTTGACAGCCTGCTGGATGCAGAAGCTTACAAAGCATTGATCAATGGGTAACAATTTATCTTTTTAATTTTATAACGAAAAAATTATGTCTCCAATTGTTAGCATCATCATGGGTAGTACCTCAGACCTTCCTGTTATGGAGAAGGCTGCACAGCTGCTCAATGATTTGCATGTACCGTTCGAAATGAACGCTCTTTCTGCTCACCGCACACCGGAAGCTGTAGAAGAATTTGCCAAGAAGGCTCGCCAACGCGGCATTAAAGTGATTATTGCTGCCGCCGGTATGGCTGCTGCCCTTCCCGGCGTTATCGCTGCCAACACCACTCTACCTGTTATCGGTGTTCCGGTAAAAGGTTCTGTGCTTGACGGTGTAGATGCACTTTACTCTATCATTCAGATGCCTCCGGGTATACCTGTGGCTACAGTGGCCATCAACGGTGCCATGAACGCTGCCATTCTTGCCGTACAGATGCTGGCATTAAGTGATGAATCTCTGGCTGAAACATTTGTCGCCTACAAAGAAGGTTTAAAGAAAAAAATCGTCAAGGCAAATGAAGAACTGAAAGAGGTGAAGTATGAATATAAAATAGATTAATGTGGATTTATTCAACTATTCCCGCCGGGAAACATCAGAAGTAAATATTGGAGCCACCCCTATGGGCGGCTCCAATCCTATTCGTATTCAGAGTATGACCAATACGGCTACACAGAATACAGAAGCGAGCGTAGCCCAGGTAAAACGCATCGTAGATGCCGGAGGTGAATATGTGCGCCTCACAGCTCAGGGCATCAAAGAAGCTGAAAACCTTATGAATATCAATGCTGCCCTTCGTCAGGATGGTTATATGGTGCCGCTGGTAGCGGATATTCACTTCAATCCTAAGGTTGCCGACGTAGCAGCGCACTATGTAGAGAAAGTACGCATCAATCCGGGAAACTATGTGGATGCCGCACGAACCTTCAAACATCTGGACTATACAGACGAAGAATATGCAAAGGAACTACAGAAGATACGTGATCGCTTTATTCCTTTCCTCAATATCTGTAAGGAAAATTATACGGCTATTCGTATCGGTGTAAACCACGGCTCTTTGTCCGACCGCATTATGTCTCGCTATGGCAATACGCCAGAAGGTATGGTCGAATCATGCATGGAGTTTCTCCGCATTTGTATAGAACAAAATTTCAGAGAGGTTGTCATCTCCATCAAGGCCTCTAACACAGTGGTTATGGTAAGAACCGTACGCCTGCTGGTTGCCGTTATGGAACAAGAGGATATCCACTTCCCATTGCATCTCGGTGTAACGGAAGCCGGCGATGGCGAGGACGGACGTATCAAATCAGCATTAGGCATTGGCGCCCTGCTGAGTGACGGACTGGGTGATACCATTCGCGTTTCTTTGAGTGAAGCTCCGGAAGCTGAGATTCCCGTAGCCCGCAAATTGGTGGATTACATCATGCAACGCCAGGATCATCCTTACATTCCGGGGGCAGATGTGCCTGAATTCAATTACTTATCTCCTGCACGTCGTAAAACAACGGCTGTACGCAACATCGGTGGAGACAACCTTCCCGTAGTTGTTGCCGCACGTTTGGACGATAAGATGGAGTTCAATCCGCAATTCACACCTGACTATGTGTATGTGGGACGTTCAATACCCGAACAGCTTCCAGAAAATATGCAATGTATCATTGACTCTGACGTGTGGATGGAGCAAAGTGAGCTCGGAACAGTGCAGGATAATGCCTGGCCTGCATTCAAAGAAGATCAACTACCTTTCCTCAGCAGTTGCAATGCTCCACTGAAGTTCTTGTTCATCACGTACATGGGACTAAATGATGAAGTCATCGCTTGCTTGAAGTATCATCCTGAAATAGTATTGGTTTCTCAAAGTATACATCCCAACCGCCTGGGAGAACAACGTGCTTTAGCTCTGCAGATGATGAAAGAAGGATTGGAGAATCCGATCATCTTCTTTGAACATTATTCTGAGAATGAAGCGGAGAATCTGCAAATCAAATCAGCTGCGGATATGGGTGCCTTAATCTTCGATGGTTTTTGCGATGGTATTTTGCTTTATAATCAAGGTGAGCTCGATCCTACTCTGATAGAAACGACTGCCTTTGGCATTTTGCAAGCCGGACGTGTGCGTACCAGCAAAACCGAATACATTTCCTGTCCAGGCTGCGGACGTACGCTCTATGATTTAGAAAGCACCATTGCCCGCATCAAGGCAGCAACCGATCACCTAAAAGGACTAAAGATAGGTATCATGGGATGTATTGTTAACGGCCCCGGAGAAATGGCTGATGCCGATTATGGGTATGTAGGTGCCGGACGGGGTAAAATCAGTCTTTATAAGAAGAAAGAGTGTATCGAGAAAAACATACCGGAAGAGGAAGCGGTAGAAAGGCTGATTGAACTGATAAAGAAAAATGGTGATTATACCGAAAAATAAAAAGAGATAAAAGTAGGCAGAAACCCTATGAGAGGGTTAGAGGTCTTCCGAATATAGAATGTTAAGAGGTTGTTTAGCACAGCCTCTTAACATTATCATAGACAACAATACGAGTTCTATCTTTTCTGGCTGAACAGCCAACTCATGAAGTCTGGTTCATTGAATGCAGGATTCCAGCTGTTATGACCGCAACCGGGAAATTCTACATATTCCACATCTGCGCCGGCAGCTTTCAAAGCTTTATATGCCATACGAGACCCTTCCGGTGTAACCACATTGTCAGCATCTCCGTGGAAAATACGGAACTTAATGGATTTGGCCGTTTTCAGTCGTTCCGGATTCACCGTACCACAAATAGGTATGGCGGCTGCAAAGATTTCAGGAAAACGGATGGCCATTTCGAAGGTTCCCATTCCACCCATCGAAAGTCCCATAATATAAATACGATCCTTATCTACCTGCGGCATGGCCAGATACGTATCCAACAGTTCCTTCAACGTAGTGAAAATCGGAGAAATTGGCACTTCTAACGGCATCTCTGCCGGAACAAAAGAAGTAGGGCGCTTCATATACGCCCAATATCCTGTTTCCGGACATTGCGGAACTATTACGAATGCAGGATGTTTTTCTCGATTAACTGGATTCAGGAACATCTGCCCGGCATGAATCAGTTGCTTCTCATTGTCGTTGCCGCGTTCACCGGCACCATGCAGAAAAAGTACCAACGGGTATTTCTCTCCACCTCTCATCTCCTGGGGACAGAGCAAGCGGTATAGCAAAGTATCACCTTGGTCAGAAACAACTATTTTTTTCTGATATACCTCCTGCGCCAACAAAGGCAACAGAAGCATCAAAACACACATTACACTCAATATTCGTTTCATTCTATTTTATTTTACAAGCTTGATCTCTGAACGCAAAGAAAGAATTTTTCTAAAATAGGTGTACACTATTTCTTCATAAACATGCTTACCTGTCCATGTGTGGTAGTCAGAAGAAACAACGCTATTTACTTTTGTTCTGTATCAACATCGAAGTTACTACCGGAACGCTCAACATCTCTTTATATTTGACTGGATCAGCCAGAATCTTCTCAGCTTCTTTCAAATCATCATCGTCCTTCAGTTGTTCGATAATGCTTCCACGCTGATAGTAATAGCGTTTGATGATTTCTACTGAAATCATTGTTTTAATCTCTTTGGAGAAATAGTCAAGGTCACGCCCCAGGTTGTGAGTGAGTTTCTTTTCCAGTGCATCAAACTCTTCTGAGGAGTCCGTAAGGTAACCTTCAAATTCAGCCATCTCTTTCAGGTTCTTCAGCATTTTCTCTGTTTGTTGATCATATTTAAAATCTGCCTTCTGAACCATTGCCTTGAAATCGGCATAATCAGTATCAGTTATTTCAAACTTATCAGGAGTGGCAACCGTAGTATGTTTCAAGCAATATTGGGTTGCATAGTCGAATATCAAATTATCATTCACCAGATAGAACAAAATGTTAGGCAATTTATCTTGCTTTACCACAATATCCGGAGTAACTCCACCACCATCACGCACTTCACGTCCTGCTGCGGTATGGAATACAGTAGTCAAGCTATCAGGAATACGTCCAACACTACCATCCTCGTTGCGATGCTTATAATCAATAGCCTGTACGCAACGTCCGCTGGGAATATAATATTTAGATGTCGTAATCTTCATGGTACTTCCATAAGGCAAAGGACGAGTAGTCTGCACCAAACCTTTACCAAAAGTACGGCTACCGATAACTACCGCCCGGTCATAATCCTGTAATGCTCCTGCCAAAATTTCTGAGGCGGAAGCGGAAGCGCTATTTACCAACACGGCCAAAGGAATCTCCAGATCGAGCGGCTCACGTAAAGTTTTATAAGAATTGCTAGCTTGTTTAACCTTGCCTTTCGTCGTTACAAGTGTTTTTCCACGAGGAAGGAAATAATTTGCAATTTCAACAGCCTCATCCAACAATCCACCCCCATTATTACGTAAGTCTATCACCAAAGAGGTAATACCTTTTTTCTTCAAATCAAGAAATGCTTGTTTAAATTCTTTGGAAGGATTACCCGAAAAAGAACTGAGATTGATATAACCAATATTCTTAGCTAATACGGTATAGTAAGGAATCAAAGGCAATTGAATAGCACGACGTACAATCTCAAAATCCAATGGTTTCTCTGTACCGGGGCGTTCTATCTTCAACTTAAAGCTGGTTCCTACCTGTCCGCGTAACATTTCACTGATCTCCTGATTGTTTTTTCCGGCAAGGTCTTTTCCATCAATCTCCATCAAGATGTCACCCACCTTTAATCCAATATTAGCTGCAGGCATATTTTCATAGGGTTCAGCAATCATAGAGCGTTTCAATTTCGGATTCCAAGTGATGACAGAACCGATGCCTCCATAAGAGTTTTTCAACATCTGTTCTAGTTCACTCTGATCTTCTTCTGGAAAATAGTTTGTATAAGGATCAAGAGAATAAAGCATCGCATCAATGCCATCACGAATCGATTTATTGGGATCAATTGTATCTACATAGAACATATCCAATTCTTTCACGATAGAATTAAATATATCTAGATTCTTAGCTATTTGAAAACTGCGGTTGTTCCCACTTTTAAAGCTCAAAAAGCAGATAGCTCCCACTATAGCCAGCAAGGCTACCATCCAGCGTATCTTTAAATATCTTTTCATATGGATCAATTATATAATCTTAGAATTCACTAATTTCGTTTTTTATCTTCTCCCATTGTACTGCCGACAGTTCAGCTCCGACTACTTGAATTACATCTCTGGACAGAAGAGAACCTATTTTGGCACACTTTTCCAATGAATAACCGCAAGTGAGGCCATACAAGAAACCGGCAGCAAAGAAATCTCCAGCTCCCGTAGTATCCGCTACTTTCTCTACCGAAGCAGCTTCTACACGTACCTCCTCAGTACCCTTACGAATGATTGAGCCACGTGCGCCTAGCTTTACAATCGCAATACTACACATTTTTGCGATAATATCCAAAGCTTCTTCCGCTTCTTTGCCTGTAAAGGCTTTCGCCTCTTCTGCATTGGCAAATACTATATCTACATATTTATTGATCAGCAAAGAGAAAAATTCATGATTTTCTTCCACAATATTATAGCTTGCCATATCCAAACAGATCTGTAAACCGGCTTCCTTAGCTAACTCAATAGCACGAAGAATCATATCATGATCTTGCACCAGATAACCTTCAATAAACAGATATGCATAGCCTTTGAACATCTCCAATGAAAGATCCTCCGCCTTCAATGCAGCCGCTGCTCCTAAATAAGTGCCAAATGTGCGTTCTCCATCGGGAGAAATAAAAGTAGATGCTACACCGGATGGCAAAGTGGTAGAAAGTAATAATTTGGCTTCGGTTCCTCGTTTCAGCAAGCTATCGCGAAAAAAATTCCCATAAAAGTCATTATTAACTTTTCCGATGAATCCTGTCCCTGCTCCGAGGCATGCCATACCTCGAATTGCATTTCCAGCAGATCCTCCCGTGGCCAGATGAGTCTTCATTTGACTGAAACAATCATTGATTTTCTGCAGTTTATCTTCGTCTATAAGAGTCATACTTCCCTTAGGAAGTTGCATTTCTTTCAGTATATCGTCACTCTCAAGGGTTACCAGCACGTCAACCAAAGCGTTGCCTAATCCTATTATTTTATCCATTTTTGATATTTTTCTTGCAAAGATATTGCATATTTCAAAATATCCTATTACTTTTGCAGCGCATTTGAGAAAAAACAACATTCTTCCTTAGCTCAGTCGGTTAGAGCATCTGACTGTTAATCAGAGGGTCCTTGGTTCAAGTCCAAGAGGAAGAGCAAAGGGTAAAAACTTAAATGCAAATTCTTCCTTAGCTCAGTCGGTTAGAGCATCTGACTGTTAATCAGAGGGTCCTTGGTTCAAGTCCAAGAGGAAGAGCAATAGGGGTTCGTCAATCTGGCGAATCTCTATTATTTTTACACACTAATCAGCTACCGCCAATGTCAGAATACTGATACGAAGTCCCTCCACTCCTCTAAAGGCGTCAGCACAAGCCGTTGTAGTCGACC
>CALYZE010000061.1 GCA_945607605.1 uncultured Bacteroides sp. | reverse complement strand
CTTTTTTTTGTATCTTTGCACACGTCATGGAAAAATTTGTAGATGTCATATTGCCTTTGCCTTTGCACAAGTACTTCACTTACTCTCTGCCGGAAGAAATAGCGGAGGATGTGCAGATAGGTTGCCGTGTGGTGGTACCTTTCGGTAGAAAGAAGTACTATACCGGCATTGTGCGAAACGTTCATTATCTGAAGCCGCAAGAATATGAGGTGAAGGAGGTGACTGCTTTGCTTGATGCGCATCCCATTTTGTTGCCTGAACAATTCAAATTTTGGGAATGGGTGGCGGACTACTATCTATGTACACCGGGCGATGTGTATAAAGCGGCCTTGCCTTCGGGCTTGAAACTGGAGAGTGAAACCATTGTAGAATACAATCCTGATTTTGAAGCAACGGAACCCTTGTCGGAGCGGGAACAGCAAGTGTACGATTTACTTTCTGCTGATCCGGAACAATGTGTAACCAAGCTGGAGAAAGATACGGGCTTTAAGAATATTCTTCATGTAGTGAAGTCTTTGCTTGATAAGGAAGCTATCTTTGTGAAGGAGGAACTGAAACGTAGGTATAAACCTAAAATGGAAACTCGTGTGCGGCTGACGGCTGCAGCAAGCAACGAACACCGCTTGCATTTCTTTTTTGAGGAACTTCAGCGTCGTGCTCCCAAGCAGTTGGATGTGCTCATGAAATACATCGAATTATCTGGCTGCCTAAGCGGAAAACAGAAAGAAGTTACGAAGAAGGAACTACTCTTGCGAACGACTGCTACGCCTGCTGTATTCAATGGATTACTGAGTCGGGGGGTATTTGAGGTTTATCAGCAGGAAATAGGACGTTTGAATACGGTTTCATCTGACTCTGTTTCAGCTTTGAATCCTCTGAATCAGCATCAACAGCGGGCCTATGATGAGGTTGTGGAAAGTTTCCAAACAAAGAATGTTTGTTTGCTGCATGGCGTGACTTCCAGTGGTAAGACGGAAATTTATATCCACTTGATTGAAGAGACGATCCGCCAAGGGAAGCAAGTGCTCTATCTTTTGCCGGAAATAGCTCTGACTACTCAGATTACTGAACGCCTTCGGAGGGTATTTGGCTCTCGTTTAGGGATTTATCATTCCAAATTTCCGGATGCCGAACGGGTAGAGATTTGGCAAAAACAGCTTTCGGAAGCAGGATATGATATTATTTTAGGAGTTCGCTCTTCTATTTTTCTGCCTTTCAGGAATTTGGGATTAGTGATTGTGGACGAGGAGCATGAGAATACGTATAAACAACAAGATCCGGCTCCCCGTTACCATGCTCGCAATGTTGCGATTGTGCTGGCAGGTATGCAGGGTGCCAAGACTTTGCTGGGAACTGCAACTCCTTCCATCGAAACCTGGCAGAATGCTTCGTCCGGTAAATACGGATGGGTGGAGCTGACGGAGCGTTATAAAGAAATTCAATTACCCGAAATCATTCCTGTAGATATCAAAGAGTTGCAACGAAAGAAACGAATGAGTGGTCCTTTTTCACCCTTATTGTTGCAATACATCCGCGAAGCGTTAGAACAGAAGGAGCAAGTTATCTTGTTTCAGAATCGTCGTGGCTTTGCACCTATGGTAGAATGTCATACCTGCGGTTGGGTGCCGAAATGCAAAAACTGTGATGTGAGTCTGACTTATCATAAAGGCTTCAACCAATTGACGTGTCATTATTGTGGATATACTTATCAAGTGCCTCGCGCCTGCCCCGCTTGTGAAGGGGTAGACTTGCGTCACCGAGGTTTTGGTACGGAAAAGATAGAAGACGACATCAAGGCTTTGTTTCCTGAGGCGTCTGTGGCTCGCATGGATTTAGATACGACCCGTACACGTTCGGCCTATGAGCGGATTATTGCTGATTTTGAACAGGGAAAAACAGAAATTCTTATTGGCACGCAGATGATTTCTAAAGGGTTGGACTTTGATCACGTTCGGGTAGTGGGGATTCTGAATGCCGACACCATGATGAATTATCCCGATTTCCGTGCTTACGAACGGGCCTTTCAACTGATGGCGCAGGTGGCAGGTCGTGCCGGGCGAAAGAATAAAAGAGGACGGGTCGTGTTGCAGACTAAAAGTATAGATCATCCTCTTATTTCACAGGTTATTGCGCATGATTACGAAGGAATGGTAGGCGGACAACTTGCCGAACGCCAAATGTTTCATTATCCGCCTTATTACCGTCTGGTCTATGTTTTCCTTAAAAACCGGAATGAATCATTGCTGGATTTGATGGCACAAACCATGACGGGCAAACTCCGTGCAGTTTTCGGCAATCGAGTATTGGGGCCGGATAAACCTCCCGTGGCTCGTGTGCAAACTTTGTTTATCAGGAAGATTGTTGTGAAAATAGAAATGAATGCACCGATGGCGAAAGCACGTGAGTTATTGCTTCGGGTACAAAACGAAATGTTAGCTGAAGATCGCTTTAAGTCATTGATTGTGTACTATGATGTGGATCCAATGTAAAAAAAGAAGAGTGTACTTATGAAGAAAATATTATTTGTTTGTCTGGGCAATATCTGCCGTTCTTGTTCAGCTGAAGGCGTCATGAAGCATCTGGTAGAGCAGGCGGGATGTGAAGAAGATTTTGTGATAGACTCTGCCGGAATACTCTCTTATCACCAGGGGGAATTGCCGGATCGTCGGATGCGTGCTCATGCTGCTCGTCGGGGATATGACTTGATTCACCGTTCACGTCCTGTCCGTACGGAAGATTTTTATCACTTCGATTTAATTATCGGAATGGATGATCGTAACATAAGCGATCTCAAAGAACGTGCTCCTTCCTTAGAAGCAGAAAGTAAAATACATCGTATGACGGAGTATTGCACCAAGTTTACTCATGCAGACCATGTGCCTGACCCTTATTACGGTGGCGCCGAAGGGTTTGAGTATGTACTTGATCTATTGGAAGACGCTTGTGCAGGATTGTTGGTAAAGTTGCGTTAGTGCTGAATATCTTGATAAAATCGCTTCGTATCGTTTAAACTGCAAGTAGCATCAATTCCCACCTTTTTCAGTTGTTCGGTAATTTCATTTAACTTTTTTCTCGATACTCTACCGATGTAAAACTTTCGGTAGCGATACTCTTTGTCCAGTAATTCCATCACATGGGTAAAGGTTTGTTCGCGTGCGAAGTCAAAATTAATTTTTCGCAAGTCTGCATAGGGGTAACGGAGCGTGCTTCCTACGCTGTGGATGAGCAAGGCATCATTGCTCAGCGTCAGATAGCAAAAACGTGTCAGGAGCATGCTGATAAAGAAAAGACTAAGCCCAAAAGAGAGGCTGGCCGGGATAAATCCCCACCATAGATGGCTGCTGATGGCATAGTATCCTAAGACTAAAAACATAAGGAATAGTACGAAAAAATAAAACATGTAGAGGGAAGGACGTTGATAGGTTTTTGTGGCAAGTTCTGCAACTGTACGTTCCTGTGGTATGTAATTGTCAAAATGAATTCCTTGAGAAATCAAGAAACGGATGACAGAAGAGGGATGGCGCGAGGGGGGCAGACAGATTACTCTGGCAGCCTTCTCCTTTAGATGTAGTGTCAGGATGCCGGGACCGTATTTTTCCTTTGACACCAACTGGTTTTTGCGAGGCATTGGATGAAAGCGCTTCATAAAACTAAAACGCTCAATTTGATGTACACTTATCCGCTGACTCTGTAGCAGTTGTTCGGCTCTCTTTTGTTCTTTCGCGGTGACTTCCATAGCTTCTATTTTTTTAGTTCGGGATAACTGATACGGGTATGGTAAATAGTCTTTAGCTTCTCTTTGAATACCGTTTTTACAGTGGCGATATCCTTGAATGTGATGGGGCACTCTTTGAAGAATCCTTCAGCGACTTGCGAATCAATAATTTTATCTACCAAGTCGCTTATGCTTTCTTCTGTATATTCGGGCAGACTACGCGAGGCTGCTTCTACGGAATCTGCCATCATCAGAATGGCTTGTTCCTTGGTGAAGGGGTTGGGGCCGGGATAGGTGAAAAGTTCCTCATTGGGTTCTTCACCGGGATGCTCGTTCTTCCAAGAAATGTAAAAATACTTTGTTTTCCCTCGTCCGTGATGAGTCGTAATAAAATCTTTGATAACTTTGGGCAAATTATTCTTTTCTGCTAATTTGATGCCGTCTGTCACATGATTGATGACCACCTGTGCGCTTTGCTCGTAACTGAGGTTTTTGTGAGGATTGACTCCGCTTGATTGGTTTTCCGTGAAGAATACCGGGTTTTCCATCTTTCCAATATCATGATATAATGCACCGGTACGTACGAGCTGGCTTTTCGCATCGATGCGGTTGGCAGCTTCTGCGGCAAGATTGGCAATCTGCATGGAGTGTTGGAAAGTTCCCGGAACCGTTTCGGACATTCGACGAAGTAAACTATTATTGATGTTCGACAGTTCCACCAAAGTAACATTGGAAGTAAATCCAAATGCTTTTTCTACGAGGAAGAGTAGTGGATAAATAAATAACAACAGAACACCATTGATGATAAAATAAGTGTACATGCTGCCGTTGATTTTTGACAAATCATTTTCGGTGATCAACTCGAAAGCTAAGTAAACTGCTGCATAGGTTAGTATGACTAAAAATGCGGTTCGGAATAATTGGGAACGTTGAGAGAGTTCCCGCAAACTGAAGATTGCTACCAAACCGGCTGAGAGTTGTAGTAATATAAACTCGTGTGGATAGCGTAGACAGATGGAACAAATCAGTATCGTGACGGCCTGTGTAAGGAATGCTGTGCGCGAATCGAGGAAGATACGGATAATAATGGGTAAGACGGCATAGGGCAGAATATACACATTGAATATGTTGTTTTCTATCATGATCGCCGTTACTGTACAATAGAATACGATTAATGCAAAAAGCAGGGAAAGACGGCCTTTACGTTCGTAGTAGTCTTTGCGGAACAGCTCGAGGTAGAGCATGAAAAATAGTATAAAGATACTTACATAGAGAATTTGTCCTACCAACATCAGGCGCTTTTGTCCAATAGATTCACTACGTTTGATAGATTCTTTTCGCAAACTTTCAAGAATGTTGTAGGTGTCTTGACTGACAATCTCACCACGGTCAATAATTTTTTGTCCGCTCAAAACGATGCCGTTTGCCCAAGAGTAATTATCCAACACTTCATTCTTGGCGGTTTCCGTACGTTGTTCATCATAAATCAGATTAGGAAATAAGTATTCGTTCAATGAACACTGTTGTAAAATTTCCGGACGGTAGTGTAAGGTATCGGATGTGAGAATGTAGTTATAGGCATTTTTGACGGAATAAAGTTTGTCGATGTACTGCTGGTTGGCGAGTTTGTCATCAATGACCATGATGGCTGTGCTACTATCTTTATGCAGTTTGGTCAGATTTTCAGTCGAAAGGATTCCGGCGCGATATACTTCGGAAAGCTTTCTTTCTAAGTATCGTATATAGTCAGTGGAAGGTAATATGCCTTTCAGATTGGTTTGATAGTCGGCTCTCAACTTCTTAATGACATCTTTCTCCATGGTTTTGTCCAGTTGGAAATAAGGCTGGAAATGAGCAAAGATACTGTCTTGTTCACGTTTCACCACTTGGTCGTCCTTATAGATGGGGAAGTCGAAGGTAGCCATCAGTTGGCCGTACTTCCAAGGTTTGTCGGCATCGAATTGATAATTGAATTTACCATCACGCGGCAAGAAATAGACAATAACAGTAACTGTGCCGACAAATATCAGTGCTTTATAGAGCAAATCTCTAAATGAGAATTTCTTTTTAGGCTTGGAATAACTCATATCAGTTGAAATTTTTGCGAAAAGTACAAAAAAAAACATTAGTATGGAAAAAAAGCTTTAATTTTGCCATCTAATTTATTTATAAGTAAGGTAGATTATGACAGAAAGAAGAGTCAGAGTCCGTTTTGCCCCGAGTCCTACGGGAGCATTGCACATTGGTGGTGTGCGCACAGCATTATATAATTATCTCTTTGCGCGTCAGCATGGAGGAGATTTGATTTTCCGCATAGAAGATACTGATTCCAACCGTTTTGTGCCAGGTGCCGAAGAGTATATACTGGAGTCTTTTAAGTGGTTGGGGATTTTGTTTGATGAGGGGGTGAGTTTCGGTGGAAACCACGGTCCCTACCGTCAGTCGGAACGTCGCGAAATATACAAGAAGTATGTACGAGTATTATTGGATGAAGGAAAGGCATACGTCGCTTTTGATACTCCTGAAGAACTGGAAGCAAAACGTGGTGAAATAGCCAACTTCCAATATGATGCTTCCACACGTATGCAGATGCGAAATTCATTGACTCTTTCCAAAGAAGAAGTGGATGCACTGATGGCTGAGGGCAAACAATATGTCGTGCGTTTCAAGATTGAACCGAATGAGGATGTGCATATCCATGACTTGATACGTGGTGAAGTGGTGATCAATTCTTCCATTCTGGACGATAAAGTTCTTTATAAATCGGCGGATGAACTGCCTACTTATCATCTGGCAAATATAGTGGATGACCATTTGATGGAAGTGTCGCATGTGATTCGTGGGGAAGAATGGTTGCCTTCTGCTCCGTTGCACGTACTCTTGTATCGTGCATTTGGTTGGGCAGATTCCATGCCGGCCTTTGCGCATTTGCCTTTGTTGCTAAAACCTGAAGGTAATGGTAAGTTGAGTAAACGTGATGGTGATCGTCTTGGTTTCCCGGTTTTTCCATTAGAGTGGCATGATCCCAAAACGGGAGATGTTTCTTCGGGTTATCGTGAGTCGGGTTACTTACCTGAAGCGGTTATTAACTTCCTGGCTCTCTTGGGATGGAATCCCGGAAATGATCAGGAGTTGATGTCGATGGACGAATTGGTGAAGTTGTTTGATTTGAATCACTGCAGTAAGTCTGGTGCTAAATTCGATTATAAGAAGGGTGTTTGGTTTAATCATGAATATATCCTGATGAAGCCTGACGAAGAGATAGCTGTTCTTTTCCGTCCTGTATTGAAGGCGAATGGAGTAGATGCGGATCTTTATAGTGATGAATTCCTTACGAAGATCGTATCTCTGGTAAAAGGACGTGTCAATTTTGTGAAAGAGTTGTGGGATCAAGTTCGTTTCTTCTTTGTGGCTCCTACCGTTTTTGCCGAAAAGGACGTAAAGAAACGTTGGTCGGAAGAAACACCTCGCATCATGACTGAACTGATGAATGTGTTGCGTGATATGGAGGATTTTTCATCTAAACCTTCTGAAGAGGTGGTTATTGGCTGGATTACGGAACGTGGCTATCACATGGGTAACGTGATGAATGCTTTCCGACTGTCAGTAGTAGGAGAGTGCAAAGGACCACACATGTTCGACATTACAGAATTACTTGGTAAAGAAGAAACATTGGCTCGTATGCAACGCGCCATTGACACTTTGAAATAAATTCAGTATGCTTTACAATCTGGCGATAGCCGTCTATGACCTGTTTGTGCATCTAGCTGCCCCGTTTAGCCGCAAGCCTCGTAAGATGATGAAGGGGCATTGGGTCGTGTATGAACTTCTCCGTCAACAATTGGAGAAGGATGTGCGCTATATATGGTTTCATGCTGCTTCATTGGGGGAGTTTGAGCAAGGGCGCCCATTAATTGAAAAAATTCGTGCAAAATATCCGGGTTATGGTATTCTGTTGACTTTCTTTTCACCTTCTGGTTATGAGGTTCGTAAGAATTACAGAGGGGCAGATGTGGTTTGTTATCTACCTTTTGATAAGCCCCGTAATGTGAAGAAATTCCTTGATATTGTAAATCCATGCATGGCCTTCTTTATCAAGTATGAGTTTTGGAAAAACTATTTGGATGAATTGCATAAACGGCGTATTCCGGTATATAGTGTTTCTTCCATATTCCGTCGTGGACAGATTTTCTTCAAGTGGTATGGGGGTACGTACCGCAATGTCTTAAGGGATTTTGACCATTTGTTTGTGCAAAATGAACGCTCCAAACGTTATTTGTCAAAGATTGGTATTAATCGGGCTACGGTAGTAGGTGATACTCGCTTTGATCGTGTGTTGCAGATTCGTGAAGAGGCCAAAGAACTGCCATTAGTGAAAATGTTCAAGAACAATACTTTGACTTTTGTGGCAGGAAGCTCTTGGCAACCGGATGAAGATTTGTTTATTGAATATTTCAATCAACATCCGGAGGTAAAATTGATTATTGCTCCGCACGTGATTGATGAAAATCACTTGGTAGAGATTATTCGCAAGTTGAAGCGTCCGTATGTGCGGTATACTCGTGCAGATGAGAAGAATGTGTGTAAAGCTGACTGTCTCATAATAGACTGTTTTGGCTTGCTTTCTTCTATCTATCGCTATGGTGAAATTTCCTATATTGGCGGTGGTTTTGGTGTCGGCATTCATAATACGTTGGAGGCGGCTGTTTATGGTATCCCTGTTATTTTCGGGCCCAAATATCAGAAATTTCAGGAGGCTATTCAATTGCTAGAAGCAGGAGGCGCATTTTCTATCAAGGATTATGAAGAGCTGAAAACGTTGCTTGATCGCATGCTCACGGATGAAGCTTTCTTGTGTGAAACAGGAATGAATGCCAATAAGTATGTGACCGACCATGCAGGAGCTACGGATAAGATTATGAGTATGATAAACTTCTAAAAAAAGAAAGGTAAGAAGGTGATAGAGTGACTCTTTGTAATGATCACTTTACCACCTTCTTACCTTATTTGCTTTTTATTTATACCAATTAGAGTACATCAGATAGTTATGAGCAATTTTCTGATTTAGTTCTTTGGCTTGTTCCGGGTCTACTTTCTTAATAAATTTGGCAGGAACACCTCCCCAAATACTACCGGGTTCTATCACGGTATTGCTCAACACCAAGGAACCGGCAGCTACAATGGCTCCTTCTCCCACAACGGCATGGTCAAGAATGGTAGACCCCATACCTACTAAAGCGTAATCTTTAATGGTTGCTCCATGAATCGTCACGTTGTGACCTACTGAAACGTAATCTCCTATTTCTATGGTTGATTTTTCGTATAGAGTATGTAGTACGCTTCCGTCTTGGATGTTCACTCCGTTTCCTATTCGGATGGAATTCACATCACCACGTAGTACGGTACTGAACCAAATGCTACAATCACGTCCCATTGTTACATCTCCTATGATGGCAGCGTTGTCTGCCAAAAAACAATTCTCCCCGATTTCAGGAGTGAATCCTCTTACTGATTTTATGAGTGCCATTCCTTTTTGCTGATTAATGATGCATCACTGCTTTACACGCTTCTTTTAACCATTCTTGTTCCTCTTTGTTCAAGTCGGGAGATAATTTCTCGTAAACAGTTTGATGGTATTCATTCAGCCAGTCTATCTCTTCTGCTGTCAGCATCTCTTTGAGGAGACCTTTCTTGCAGATAGGACAGAGAGTAATCGTTTCGAATTTCAGGTAATTGCCGAACATGCCTTCTCCAGCGGGGACGGTTAGTACAAGATTCTCTGTACGTATTCCATGGCTGCCGGCTTTGTATACCCCGGGTTCGTTAGAGGTAACCATTCCTGCTTGTAAGGCTACAGGATTCTCGTTCATACGGATACTTTGCGGTCCTTCATGTACATTGAGGAAATGGCCTACACCGTGACCTGTTCCGTGTAGAAAATTCATATGGTGCTTCCAGATCGGCAGACGGGCCAGAACGTCTAATTGAGCACCTCGTGTACCTTCTGGGAATACAGCCATTGCCAAAGCAATGTGCCCTTTTAGTATGAGAGTGTAGTCAGTCTTCTCTTCTTCAGTTAGTTTGCCTAAAGCGATGGTGCGGGTAATATCGGTGGTGCCGTCGAGGTACTGTGCGCCTGAGTCTAGCAAGAGGAAGCCTTCAGGAAGTACAGAGATGTCTGTTTCCGGTGTGGCTTCATAGTGAACGATGGCTCCATGTTCCTTGTAACCTGCAATGGTATCAAAGCTCTCGCCTTTATAAAGAGGTTGTGCAGCACGGAATTCGTGTAATTTTTTGTCTATGCTGATTTCAGTAGCTTTACCTGTAGGAACTGTTTCTTCCAGCCACTTTAAAAATTTCACCAAAGCTACTCCGTCACGTTGCATGGCGGCATGGATACCTGCAATTTCTTGTTCATTGCGAATTGCTTTGAGAAAGGAAACGGGTGAGAACTTATCCATAATCCGACATTCTGGGGGGATGGCAGAATAAACAGCGTAATTCGTTTTAGAGATATTGAGCATTATGTTTTCACTTGGCAAGTCTTTCAAAAAACTTTCTATATCTTCATAAGGATGAATAGAAATAGTGGCTTCTTTTAAATAATCAGAGAGATTTTTTGTTACCTTTTGGGGTTGGATGAAAAAGTGTGTTTCCTGTTCATTGATTAGAAGGTAACTAACGACTACAGGGTTGCAATGTACATCGTTGCCGCGTATGTTTAGTGTCCATGCTATCTCATCCAGTGCCGAAATCAATAAGGTTTTCGCTCCGGCTTTCTTCATTTCCTGACGAATGAGAGCTAGCTTTTCCGGACAACTTTTTCCTGCATACTTAACTTCGTGGAGAAAAGCAGGTTCCTGGGGCATACTTGGACGGTCTGTCCATATTTGATGCATCGGGTCATCCGTGCTTTTTACAGTCATGGAGTTGTCGGCTAAATCGTTTTGTAGGCGTAGAACCTCTTCCGCAGAAAATACTTTTCCGTCAATGCCAACTATGGCTCCGGCTTTTAAATTTGTTTTCAGAAATTCAAGGATACTGGGTGTTTCGGGTAGCATTTCTTTGTATAGGTCTATACCGCTGTCTTTCAGTTGTTGACCGGCTTGAAGAAAGTAGCGGGAATCCGTCCACAATCCTGCTTGCTGATTGGTAATAACAACGGTGCCTGCCGAACCTGTGAATCCTGATATCCATTCTCTTGATTGCCAATGCGGGGCAACATATTCACTTAAGTGTGGGTCGGTACTAGGAATAATGAAAGCATCTATTCTTTCTCTTTTTAATACATCCCGAAGAGCATCTATACGCTGGTTAATAGTCTGATTCATATGATTAGTATTATTGAAATTATTTTCTTTCCCCAAAGTTACTTACTTTCTTTCAATAATTAAGTAGCTATTTTGCATTTTTCGTTAAAAAGAAGCTTTAAATTGGAGCAATGCAGGTTCATGGAGACTGAAATGGAAGAGCCTTTATTCTGTAAAGGAAGAAATATAGAGAAGTTGCTGCCTGATTTATTGTTTTTTTTGCCGAAAGTTTTGTGAATAAAGAAAGTATGTGTAATTTTGCCGCTCAATTTAATCGTGAGATTTTTAAACATTAACATTCTAAAAGAAAGAAAATGATTGTAGTACCTGTAAAAGAAGGCGAAAACATCGAGAAAGCGCTGAAGAAATTTAAAAGAAAATTTGAAAAGACTGGCACAGTTAAAGAATTGAGACGCAGACAACAATTTGATAAACCGTCTGTGACTAAAAGATTTAAGAAAGAACGTGCAGCATACGTTCAGCAACTTCAGCAAATAGAAGATTAATAATTCGTAATTTCCTTTGAATTATTGAATTCTTTTTCATACATTCGTTGCATGATTTTAGATGTGTAGCGGTATGTTATTGACAGATTCTTTTCTTGATTATCTTCTGTATGAACGGAATTATTCCGAAGGTACGATAAAGTACTATCGGGCTGATATTTTGGAATTGCAGGCATTCGGAGAGGAAATGTTGGGAGATTTTTCTCCGTCAGATGTAGATGCAGAACTTGTTCGTGAATGGATTGCTTCCTTAATGGACAGAGGCTGCGCTTCGAATACGATAAACCGAAAGTTAAGTTCTATCCGGGCATATTATAAGTTTCTCTTAAAACGAGGAGAGGTAGTAGTAGATCCGTTACAAAAAATAACGGGTCCTAAGAAGAAAAAACCGCTTCCTGTCTTTCTGAGAGAGGGAGAAATTAATAAATTGTTGGATGACACGGACTTTGGTGAAGGATTTGAAGGTTGTCGTGATCATATGATTATTGAAATGTTTTATGCCACTGGTATACGACTTTCAGAATTGATAGGATTAGATGATAAAGACATTGATTTTTCGGCTTCTCTCATTAAAGTGACAGGAAAACGAAATAAACAACGTTTGATACCTTTTGACGAAGAGTTGAGTCGCTCCATGCAGGAATATGTCAATATACGGAATGAGGCAGTTTCAGTCCGTTCGGATGCTTTTTTTGTCCGGAAGAGTGGGGAACGGCTTTACCGTAGTATCGTAGCATGCCTTGTGAAACGAAACCTATCGAAGGTAGTGACTGTGAAAAAAAGAAGTCCCCACGTGCTGAGGCACACCTTTGCAACGGCTATGCTGAACAATGGTGCTGATTTAGGTTCTATAAAAGAACTTCTTGGACACGAAAGTCTGGCGACTACGGAAGTTTACACGCATACTACTTTTGAAGAACTTAAAAAAGTGTATAATCAGGCCCACCCTCGGGCTTAAAGAAAAGGAGGTAAGTATGGATGTAAGAATTCAAGCGATTCACTTTGATGCGTCAGAGCAATTAGAAGCCTTTATCATGAAAAAGGTAACTAAATTGGAGAAATATTACGATGATATAAAGAAAGTAGAGGTGTCATTAAAGGTAGTGAAACCAGAGACGGCCGGGAATAAAGATGCAGGGGTGAAGTTATTGGTTCCCAATGATGAACTTTATGCGAACAAGGTTTGTGATACGTTTGAAGAAGCAGTCGATTTATGTTTGGAAGCTTTGGAAAAACAGCTGGTTAAATACAAGGAAAAACAACGGAGCAAATAATTTTCCGCTAAAATTTTGCGGGTAAAAAATAAATGTCTAAATTTGCAGCCGTTTCGCTCGCGATAGAACGTTACGGTTGCATTTTTTGGGCTTGCCTCTTTAGCTCAGTTGGCCAGAGCACGTGATTTGTAATCTCGGGGTCGT
>CALYZE010000060.1 GCA_945607605.1 uncultured Bacteroides sp. | reverse complement strand
GGACTTGCTAAGTTTTGCAGTGCTACTGTCAGCCGTTCACAATCCTACTGCAACTGCTATGCAGTACTACTGCAATATAGGTGCAGTTTCTTTGCAGCACCAACCTATTGAAAATGAGATAGTCAACAAAAACTTATCTACAATGGATATTCCTCAAAAGCATACAGTAACGTCGAAAGATATCGTTCGCCTGTATCAGGAAGCAAAGCTACAATGGTTTTCCCTTCATTCTCTGGCAACTTAGCCAACTGTGCGGCAGCAACCACAGCCGCACCGGAAGAGATGCCAACCAGCAATCCTTCAAATTTCGCCAACTCACGTCCTGCACGAATGGCATCATCATTAGATACTTGCAAAACTTCATCGACCACCGCTCCATGGTAGTTCTTTGGAATAAATCCGGCTCCTAGTCCCTGAATTTTGTGAGGACCGGGAGTTCCACCCGAAAGTACCGCAGAGTCTGTGGGCTCCACAGCTACTACTTTTACCTTCGGATTATGTTTTTTCAAAGCAGCACCTGCTCCACTCACTGTACCGCCTGTACCGACTCCGGCTACAAAAATATCTATTTTCCCCTCCGTATCACGCCAAATTTCCTGTCCGGTGGTACTTTTATGAATAGCCGGATTAGCCGGATTCTCAAACTGTTGCAGAATGAGTGACCCGGGAGTGGCCGCTTTCAGTTCTTCAGAGCGGGCAATCGCTCCTTTCATTCCATCAGCACCCGGAGTCAAAACTAATTCCGCACCCAGTGCTTTCAACAGAGTACGGCGTTCCAAACTCATGGTATCGGGCATGGCTAAAATCAACTTATAGCCTTTGGCGGCAGCCACAAAAGCCAGCCCCACTCCGGTGTTCCCACTGGTAGGCTCTATGATGGTGGCACCTGGTTTCAGTAACCCTTTCGTCTCGGCATCTTCTATCATGGCAAGAGCAATCCGGTCTTTCAAGCTACCTGCAGGATTGAAATATTCCAATTTGACTACAACATGAGCTTTCAGGCCTTTGTTTTTACTATAATTATTCAGTTCCAACAAGGGAGTATTGCCAACTAATTCGGTAAGGCTTTGCGCAATCTTTTTCATATACTATGCTGTTTTACTATTTATTCTTTTCCTCGTAGTACAAAAGTAGTGTAGATTTCATTCGGTAGAAATACCATAAATATGGTAAATCCATACTATAAATGAGGGATATGTAGGATATTTGCTGAATACTTTGTACCTTTGTTGCCACTTTATTAATAAAGGATATCATAATGAGTCCACTCAACTTTACCCACATTTTGACACAGGCAGTCGATGAGCTATCGGAAAGCGAATCTTACAAAGGACTGTTTCACCAGCATACGGATGGCAATCCACTGCCTTCGGCCAAAGCATTGTGTGACATCATCGAATTGGCACGTGCCATCATCTTCCCCGGATACTTCGGAAATTCAACGGTTAACAGCCGTACCATCACTTACCATATCGGCGTCAATGTAGAACGATTGTTCGACCTACTGACCGAGCAAATTCTTGCCGGACTTTGTTTCGCAGGCGATGGAGAGTGCAACAGTTGTACAGAACTGCAACGAGAAGAATCGGCCTTGCTTGCCGCCAAATTCATCAGCCATCTGCCGGCGATGAGACGCATACTTGCCACCGATGTGGAAGCCGCTTATAACGGTGATCCTGCCGCTCATTCCTTCGGTGAAGTTATCAGTTGTTACCCTGCCATTCGCGCCATCAGCAATTACCGCATTGCTCACGAATTGCAAAAGTTGGGTGTTTCTCTCATTCCACGCATCATTACGGAAATGGCTCACAGCGAAACAGGTATCGACATCCATCCGGGTGCACAAATAGGTAGTCATTTCACCATCGACCACGGTACAGGTGTCGTGATTGGAGAAACCTGCATCATTGGCAACAACGTAAAGCTATACCAAGGAGTTACGTTGGGCGCCAAAAGCTTCCCGCTCGATGAAGACGGTAAACCCACCAAAGGGATTCCTCGTCATCCCATATTGGAAGACAATGTCATTGTTTACTCCAATGCCACCATATTGGGACGCATCACTATAGGCCGCGGCGCAACCGTAGGCGGCAACATC
This sequence comes from uncultured Bacteroides sp., assembly GCA_945607605.1. Lineage (GTDB taxonomy): Bacteria > Bacteroidota > Bacteroidia > Bacteroidales > Bacteroidaceae > Bacteroides. Next base: position 10,999 of record CALYZE010000060.1, on the reverse strand, counting down.
TGGGTCACCGAAGACGTACCTGCCGGAGCAAGAATTGTACAGACAAAAGCAAAAAAATAAAGAACTTCTATTTGACGGTTTGTCATTTACTATTTGCCAGGTGCACAGTGAACAGTAATGCGCAAAAGCAGTGAGGTATAATCGTCAACATAGCATCAAATAGCACATAGTAAATAGTCAAATAGTAAATAAATTAGATGAGCGAACAATCTTTTGAAATGATTGCCAAAACCTTCCAAGGACTGGAAGAGGTACTGGCACAAGAACTCACCGCCTTGGGTGCCAATGACATTGAAATCGGACGCCGCATGGTGTCTTTTAGCGGCGACAAAGAAATGATGTACAAAGCCAACTTCTGCCTGCGTACAGCTATCCGCATCCTGAAACCAATCAAACACTTCACCGCTAAAGATGCTGACGAAGTTTACGACCAAATCAAAGCCATCCATTGGGAAGATCATTTGGATACGGGTAAGACTTTTGCCGTTGATGCCGTGGTGTTCAGTGAAGAGTTTCGCCACTCCAAATTTGTTTCTTACAAGGTGAAAGATGCCATTGTGGACTATTTCCGTGAACAATCGGGCGAGCGTCCTTCCGTACGTATCAACAAGCCGGATGTATTGTTGAATATTCACATTGCAGAAACTAAATGTACGCTTTCACTGGACTCCAGTGGTGAGTCTCTCCATCGTCGTGGTTACCGTCAGGAAGCTGTAGAGGCTCCTTTGAACGAGGTGTTGGCTGCCGGTATGATTCTGATGACCGGATGGAACGGAGAATGCGACCTGATAGATCCGATGTGCGGTTCAGGAACGATTCCCGTAGAAGCTGCTTTGATTGCACGCAACATTGCCCCGGGGGTTTTCCGCAAAGAGTTTGCTTTCGAAAAATGGATTGACTTCGATCAAACTATATTTGATAACCTTTACAATGACGATAGTCAGGAACGCGAGTTTACTCATAAGATATACGGATACGACAACAGTCCGAAAGCCAACGAGATAGCTACGCACAACATAAAAGCTGCGGGTGTCAGCAAGGACATCGTTCTAAAGCTTCAACCGTTTCAGCAATTTGAGCAACCTGAAGCAAAATCAATGATTATTACTAACCCACCTTACGGAGAACGAATATCTACCAATGACCTATTGGGTCTCTACTCCATGATTGGCGAGCGTTTGAAACATGCGTTTGCAGGCAATACAGCCTGGGTGTTGTCTTACCGTGAGGAGTGTTTCGACCAAATCGGGCTAAAACCGACTCAAAAGATTCCTTTATTCAATGGTGCGTTGGAATGTGAGTTCCGTCAATATGAAATCTTTGATGGAAAATACAAAGAGTTTCGTGAGAGTGGCGACGAGCTGAACAAAGAATCCAGAGAATACAAGCCTGCATCCAGAGAGAGAGGCGATAGACGCGAATTTAAACCACGTGAAAGAAGAGAGTTTGGTGGTGAGAAACGAGAGTTCGGTGGAGAAAAGAGAGAGTTTCGTCCCAGAGAAAGAAGAGAGTTCAAAGAAGGCGAAAGACGCGAATTCAAACCTCGTGAAAGAAGAGAGTTCGGCGGAGAAAAACGAGAATTTGGTGGTGAGAAGAGAGAGTTTCGCCCCAGAGAAAGAAGAGATTTCAAAGAAGGCGAAAGACGCGAATTCAAACCTCGTGAAAGAAGAGAGTTCGGCGGAGAAAAACGAGAGTTTAAACCCCGTGAAAGAGGAGAATTCGGTGGAGAACACAGAACAAGATCGGGTGAATCTTATCCGGAAAGAAAAAGAAGAGAAGCGGGTAAGAAGGAAGACTAAATGAGATAACCTACTTATCAATCCATAACAAGATGAATACGAGGACTATAAATAAAGGTATTTTCGCACTGCTACTGGCAGTGCCTACCTTATTTACAACAAACGTAATGGCACAAGAACTGAAAAAGCCTACTTTGGAAGACTTGATTCCCGGAGGTGAGACGTATCGTACTACTGAAAACCTGCAAGGGCTACAATGGTGGGGCGACGTATGCATTATTTCCGGTAAAGACGAAGTAAAAGCTATCAACCCTAAGAGTGGTAAAGAAACGATTCTCTTCACTCTTGAAACGGTGAACCGTGCTTTGAAAGCTGCCGAGTTGACAGAGTTGACACAACTCTACAGCTTGAAGTTCCCTTGGGTGGGACGTACTGAAACACTCCTCCCCGTGTCGCAACGCTACGCCGTCTACAACTGGCACACCCATACAGTGACCAGTCGTGACGACCTGCCCAAAGAGCCTGCCGCCAATTACGACTACCACACGGTAAGCCACAACCTGGCCTACACCGTAAAGAATAATCTCTACGTCAATGGGCTTCGGGTAACCGACGAACCGGAGGGTATCGTCTGCGGACAGAGTGTGCATCGCAATGAGTTCGGTATTTCAAAAGGTACCTTTTGGAGTCCGTCAGGGAGCCTGCTGGCTTTTTACCAGATGGATGAAAGCATGGTTACCTGCTACCCCTTAGTAGATGTCACCACCAGAATAGCAGAGGTGAATCATGTACGTTACCCTATGGCTGGCATGTCAAGCCATCAGGTAAAGGTAGGCATCTACAATCCGACCACACAAAACATTCTTTACCTGCATACGGGAGACCCTACTGACCGTTATTTCACCAACATCACTTGGGCACCGGACGGTCAAAGTCTTTACCTGATAGAACTGAACCGTGACCAGAATCACTCCAAGCTCTGCCAATACAACGCAACAACCGGAGAACAAATAAACACGGTTTATCTGGAAGAGAGCCATCCCAAATACGTCGAACCGCAACATCCTATTCTCTTCTTACCTTGGGACGATACAAAGTTCATTTATCAGAGTCAGCGCGATGGCTACAACCATCTCTATCTGATAGATACCAAAGCACAGATGTATCCCGATAAACACGCTGCACCTGCGGGAGGCAGTTATCGCCAAGGCTATAAAGTAAAACAACTGACACAAGGTGATTGGTTGGTTCAGAAGGTACTCGGCTTCAATGAAAAGAAAAAAGAGATACTCTTCACCGCCACCAAGGAATCTCCCTTACAGAGTAATACGTATAGAGTGAACGTGAATAGTGGCAAACTTACCGCCGTGGGCAATAACGAAGGAGTACACAATCCCTTGTTGTCTGCATCAGGAACTTACCTGATAGACCGTTACTCAACTCCTCGGATTCCCCGCAACATTGATATTGTGTTTACGATGGATTCTAAAATAGCCAATCTACTGGTTGCAAAGAATCCACACGAAGGCTTGGAAATGCCCTCCGTAGAAGTAGGTACACTCAAGGCAGCTGATGGAAAGACCGATTTATATTACCGCATCGTCAAGCCTGCTGATTTCGATCCGACAAAGAAATACCCCGCAATTGTCTATGTATATGGTGGGCCGCATGCTCAGATGATAAGCAATGGTTGGATGAACGATGCTCGTGGCTGGGACCTCTACATGGCCAACAAAGGCTATATCTTATTCAGTCTCGACAATCGTGGCAGCAGTAACCGCGGACTGGAATTCGAAAACGTCACCTTCCGCCAACTCGGCATTGAAGAAGGCAAAGATCAGGTGAAAGGTGTGGAATTTCTGAAAAACCTACCTTATGTAGACGGCAACCGCATCGGTGTACATGGATGGAGCTACGGAGGACACATGACTACAGCCTTGATGCTCCGCTATCCTGAAATTTTCAAAGTAGGTGTTGCCGGAGGTCCCGTCATTGACTGGAGTTATTATGAAATTATGTATGGTGAACGCTACATGGATACTCCTCAAAGCAATCCGGAAGGTTATCAGCAGTCTAATCTGAAAAACATGGCCGGTAATCTGAAAGGACATCTGCTTCTCATTCATGATGACCACGATGATACTTGCGTGCCACAGCATACCCTTTCGTTTATGAAAGCTTGTGTGGATGCTCGCACCTATCCCGACTTATTCATCTACCCCATGCATAAACATAACGTGATGGGACGTGATCGCGTGCATCTGCACGAAAAGATAACCCGCTATTTCGAAGATTATCTTTAAGACCTTTATCCCCTTGAAAGGAGGAAGGAAAATAGATAACCCAATAAACAGAAAACAATAGATAACCCAATAAATCCCCTCCTTCTTTAAGAGGACGGGGCTAAAGAGTAAGATTATGAAAGTATTACTATTAGGCTCAGGAGGCCGCGAGCATGCCTTGGCATGGAAAATGGCTCAAAGCCCGAAGATCGAGAAGCTATACATTGCTCCCGGTAATGCCGGAACAAGTGAAGTAGGTGAAAACGTACACATACAAGCTACAGACTTTCCCACTCTCAAAACATTCGCTCTAGAAAATCACATCGATATGATTGTGGTGGGTCCCGAAGACCCGTTAGTACAAGGCATCTTTGAAAGTTTCAAAGAAGATGAAACCACTCGCCACATCGCCATCATAGGGCCTACCGCCAAAGGTGCCCGACTGGAAGGCAGTAAGGAGTTTGCCAAAGAATTCATGCAACGTCATAACATACCAACCGCCCGCTACCAGAGCGTCACTGCAGAAACACTGAACGAAGGTCTGGCTTTTCTCGAAACCCTCGAAGCTCCGTACGTACTGAAAGCAGATGGGCTGTGTGCCGGCAAAGGTGTACTGATTCTGCCCACTCTGGAAGAAGCGCAAAAGGAGTTGAAAGAGATGTTGGGAGGTATGTTCGGAGATGCAAGCACCACGGTGGTTATTGAAGAGTTCCTCAGTGGAATAGAATGCTCCGTATTCGTCCTGACAGATAGCCGAAACTACAAAGTGCTTCCCGTAGCCAAGGATTACAAACGTATCGGCGAAGGCGATCAAGGCTTGAATACCGGTGGCATGGGCAGTGTGACTCCTGTTCCTTTTGCCAACGATGAATTCATGGAGAAAGTTCGCACACGTATCATCGAACCTACCATCCATGGACTGCTTGAAGAGGATATTCTCTACAAAGGTTTCATCTTCCTCGGACTCATTAAAGTGAAAGGTGAGCCAATGGTTATTGAGTACAACGTGCGCATGGGCGATCCCGAAACCGAAAGTGTCATGCTACGTATCCAAAGCGATATCATGGATCTCTTTGAAGGAGTTCATCAAGTAAACCTCGATACAAGATCTTTAGTGCTCGACCCTCGCTCTGCAGCTTGTGTGATGCTGGTAAGCGGTGGATATCCTGAAGCGTATGAAAAAGGCAAGATCATGGCTGGCTTCGAACAGGCAGCACAGACAGACAGTATCCTTTTCCATGCCGGAACCGATAGGAAAGATGGCAATGTTGTGACCAACGGTGGACGCGTCATCGCTGTATGCTCTTACGGTGAGACTAAGGAAGAAGCTCTTGCAAAGAGTTATAAGGTGGCCGAACTGATTGATTTTGAAAAGAAATATTTCAGAAGAGATATTGGGTTTGACTTATAAATAACAAGATACCATAGATGTTGCGAACCAAACGATTCCAAAACCAAATCACGGCAGGGCGCCTGACGCTTCCTATTGCGATTCTGATTTCAGTAACCTGCTGGATACTGTCGGCCTTCTTATTGCCCGATATGGAAGCACAGAAAACAGGTTATCCTCTTTGGGAGACTTTCAGTGGATTCTGTATTCCTGCTTGGCCGTGTCGGTTTTTAAGTTTCTTCTTGTATGGTATCATCGGATATTTCCTAATAGAGTTGAACAATAGATTCGGCATCATCCGTATGCGGGCATCTGTGCAGACCACCGTTTATTTTTTGCTAATCGCCGCATGCCCCAGTATGCATATTTTCTATGCAGGCGACCTGGCAGCAGCCGCTTTTTTAATTGCTCTGTTCTTCTTGTTCAAGAGTTATCAGCAAACACGCTCCACAGGTCACCTTTTTCATGCATTTGTATTCATTGGCATCGGTAGTCTGCTTTTTCCGCAACTCATGTACTTGATTCCGACTTTTTGGATAGGCGCCTATAGTTTTCAGTCACTGAATCTGAAGAACTTCTTCGCTTCCATCATAGGTTGGAGTGTACCCTATGGGGTTTTATTGGGTTACTCCTACATCTCCGGACAAATGGATCTGTTCTATCAACCCTTCCGCGAATTTGTCACTTTCACTCCCATACGGTTTGACTTCCTACCTTGGGAAATGGCAACCATCGGCTACCTGCTCGTCCTATTTTTGGTCAGTTCAGCGCATTGCCTGATAGCCAGTTACAAAGACAAGATACAAACACGCAGCTACCTCAGTTTTCTGATCTTCCTGAATTTCTGTATCTTCATCTATATCGCATTGCAACCAGTGTTGGCTATCCATTTGCTATCATTTTTACTGATAGGCGTCAGCATTTTGGCCGGACATTTATTTGTATTAACCAATAGCCGCAGTTCCAATCTATTCTTTATTTGTGCACTTGTCGGATTGTTCCTCTTATTTGGATTTAATGTATGGACGCTTTTATAGACACACTCATACAGCTACTGATTGACTGGGGTTACCTCGGACTCTTTATCTCTGCCCTACTGGCGGGAAGTATCATTCCATTCAGTTCGGAACTAGTCATGATAGCATTGGTTAAGGTTGGATTAAATCCGGCTCTTTGCGTACTTGCTGCTACTCTTGGCAATACGATAGGCGGCATGACCTGCTACTATATGGGGCATCTCGGAAAGGTAGACTGGATTGAGAACTATTTCAAGGTCAAAAAAGAGAAGATAGAGAAGATGCAACATTTCCTGCAAGGGAAAGGCGCGTTGATGGCTTTCTTTGCTTTCCTGCCTTTTGTAGGCGAGGTCATAGCCATCGCACTAGGCTTTATGCGAAGCAACATTTTGCTGACAACACTATCTATGTTCGTCGGCAAACTGATACGCTATATTGTCATGTTATTGGCACTGCAAGGGGCCATATCCATGATTCATTATGAATGCACACTCTGATATGAGTAAATATAGACCTCTAATCAAACATGAAAACACGAATCAGTAGAGAAAGCTTATTTTAAATAGAAAGAAATGCAACGAACAGTAGAACAAACAGACGACGGAAGTGCAACTCTATTTGTACCCGAGTTGAATGAACATTACCATTCAGTCAAGGGAGCACGCACCGAATCTCTACATATTTTCATCCATATGGGACTGAGAGCTGTGTCAGCTAATAGTCCACGTGTTCTTGAAATAGGTTTTGGTACCGGACTGAATGCACTACTTACGCTGGAAGCAGCTGAAGCAGACAAACGTTCTGTGCATTACACCGGCATCGAACTTTACCCGCTTGCTTGGGAAGAGGTGGAAATTCTTAATTACAGCAACCATCCATCATTCAAAACTTTACATTCGTCACCCTGGGAAAAGGAAGTGCCCATCACACCTTACTTTACCTTGAAGAAGACAGAAATAGACGCAAGAATGATGATAAACACAAAACACTCTTTCGACGTTATTTACTTTGATGCCTTTGCTCCCGAAAAGCAACCGGAACTGTGGGATGAAGAGCTTTTCCGAAACTTGTACTCAAGTCTGGCTCCCGGTGGAGTCTTGACTACTTACTGTTCCAAAGGCGTCATTCGGCGCATTTTGCAATCCGTTGGATTCAAAGTGGAGCGTCTGCCAGGCCCTCCCGGAGGTAAACGTGAAATAATACGCGCCTCCAAATAACATAAAAAATGAAATATAAAAATCAACCTATGAAGAAGATCTTTTTATTACTCCTCATAACCACCTTGATTACTTCTTGTAAACCAGGCGGTAATCAAACTCAAAATAATGGTGCCGATAAGCCTATCATCACCGTAACCATCGAGCCTTTGCGATACTTCACCGAAGCCATCGCCGGAGACCAGTTCACCGTAATCAGCATGGTTCCCAAAGGAACCAGCCCGGAAACCTACGACCCCTCTCCACAGCAACTTGTTGATCTAGCCAAGAGCAAAGCCTATTTCCGCATCGGTCATATAGGTTTCGAGCAAAGCTGGATTGAACGTCTGACGGACAATGCACCACATCTGCCATTCTTCGACACCTCTTTAGGTATCGATCTAATCTATGATGACACCCATCCCCCTCATCACCACGATGAAGCAGAGGATGAAGCCTCAGCTGAAGCACACAATCACGCTAGTGGTGTAGAACCTCACGTTTGGAATTCTACCACCAATGCTCTGATTATTGCAAGAAATATTCTGACTGCTTTGTGCACCATCGATAAAGCCAATGATAGTGCTTATGTAGAACGTTACAACTCCCTCTGCGGACAGATTGAAAACACAGACAGTCTCATCCGCCAGATCCTTTCTGATCCTACTACCGATCGTGCCTTCATGATCTACCACCCGGCACTATCTTACTTTGCTCGCGATTACGGTTTACATCAAATCCCCATCGAAGCCGGAGGGAAGGAACCTTCTCCTGCTCATCTGAGAGATTTAATAAACACCTGTAAAAAAGAGAAAGTACGCATCATCTTTGTACAGCCGGAATTTGACCGTCGCAATGCTGCTCTCATTGCTCAACAAACCGGAACGCAGGTCGTAGATATCAATCCCCTTGCTTACGATTGGGAAGTGGAAATGGTAAACACTGCAAAAAGCCTCAAGAAGGAATAAGAAAGCTGAAAATACAAAGGATTATGTCAGAAGAAAAACAAGCAACAGGCAGACCACAGACAGAAGAAAAATGCAAACATTCTTCTTCTCCCCTCCCTGAGAGAAGAACCGAAGGTGAGGTTTTAATCGAAATCAAACATCTCAGTGCCGGATACGACGAACGACTTGTGTTGCGTGACGTAAACTTGACCATTTACGAACGCGACTTTCTGGGCATCATCGGTCCAAACGGCGGAGGCAAAACCACACTCATCAAATGCATTCTCGGTTTACTGAAGCCTGCCGGAGGAGAAGTTATATGCCGCCCGCTAACCATGGGATACCTTCCTCAATACAACAGCATAGATCGTAAATTCCCCATCACAGTGGAAGAGGTAATACTGTCGGGATTGAGCAGCAAGAAATCTCTCATTTCTCGCTTTACCCCCGAACACCGTGAAAAGGCTCGCTCTGCCATTGCCCGCATGGGATTGGAAGGCTTAGAGCAACGTGCCATCGGCGCCTTGAGCGGTGGTCAGTTACAACGTGCCCTGCTAGGGCGTGCCATCATATCCGATCCGGAAGTCGTTATCCTTGATGAACCCAGTACTTACATCGACAAACGCTTTGAAGCTCGCCTCTATGAATTGTTGGCAGAGATAAACAAGGATTGTGCCATCATTCTCGTGAGCCATGATATCGGCACCGTGTTGCAGCAGGTAAAATCTATTGCCTGCGTCAATGAAACTCTGGATTATCACCCTGATACAGGTATATCAGGAGAGTGGCTAGAGCGCAATTTCAACTGTCCGATTGAACTGTTGGGACATGGCACTCTGCCACATAGAATCTTAGGGGAACATAAGCACTAATCCAGATTTACCAATCATCCGTACGGAAGGGAATGGTAGGAAGTTCGTTTCCACCAATCATTGTGCCGATCTGAAAGTCACGGAAGCAGTAACGTACAGCAACTGGATGTGGAACTTTCGCCGAAGAAATAACAACATGATTGGTTTGCCAACGTAACCATACATTATCTGCCGGATGGAATACACGGTCTTCACCAGCCACCTCGAATCCACGAAGATCATAGTTACGGCAAATACCCATTTCAAGATGGTCGAAAGAGACAAAGGCTTGATTCTTCTCAATTTCCAAAGCTTTGTAACAAGGGCCAAAACAACCGATCTGCTTCATGCCATAGGTGAGATTTAAAGCCAGGTAGCTGAGTCGACGACCTACTTTTGTCTTGTTGCGAGGATGAATATTATATTTTTCGTAAGGCTCCACCAAGTCATTGGTAGAAACCATGCCACTGTTCGGTATCAAACTCTGTGCTTTGAATTGCGCCTCACGAAAATAAGGAGCCTTCTCTTCTTGTTCACCCCCATAGGCATAAGGAGCAATTTCTACAAAGTAGAAAGGAAGTTCACCAAGTCCCCATTCCTTACGCCAGAGTTCCACCATGTCAGCAAGACGTTGAGCATACGTATCGTGACGACCTACATTAGACTCTCCTTGATACCAGATCATCCCTTTGATGGTATAATTTTGCAGCGGTTTCAGCATAGCATTGTACATCAACATCGGACGGTGCATCGGATTAAGACGCTCAATAGAATCAGGATTGAGTGAAATATCAGGATACCCCTCTAAAATTTCACGATTGATCCAACCTTCAACAGTAGCTCCACCGTATGAACTATTAATAATACCGACAGGCACTTGCAATGCGCGGCTCATTGAAGTAGCAAAATGATAGGCAGTGGCACCAAAGTTCGGTGTTGTTTCTATGGAAGCCACGTTCCAGCTACCGCCACAGTTTGTTAGCGGTTCATACGTTTGATTTTTGGGAACGGTAAACATACGCACTCCCTTGTTGTCGGCAGAAGCAATGATGTCATCTACCCCGTCCATCACACAGCCACCACCAAAACCTTTCAGAGGCATTTCCATGTTGCTCTGTCCGGAAGCCAACCATACTTCACCAATAAGCACATTTTTCACCACCACCGGTTCTCCGTCATTGAACGTAATTTCATATGGAGTATATCCGGCTTCGGGAGTGGTTACCGTCAGCAGCCAGTTTCCGTCCTTGTCGGCCCGACAGGATGTGGTCTGTCCGTTCCACGAAGGAGTGACACGTACTTCAGCTTTCGGTGAAGCCGTACCCCATAGTTTCACTTCTGCTTTCTGCTGAAGAATCATGTGATCGCCTATTAAAGTAGGCAGGTTTACTTTGGCGCCCAAAGACACGGCGCAACACAAGAGAATAAATGCAACTAATTTTCTTTTCATAGTACAATATCTATAGATTGTTTGTTGAATATACTGACAAAAGTACAAAATTTTCTGGTTATATCTTTTAAATAGATATAAAAAAGAAGCAGAAAAACTTTTTCAGGAATTAGGGTCACAGACTTAGT
>CALYZE010000059.1 GCA_945607605.1 uncultured Bacteroides sp. | reverse complement strand
TTGGTCTGTAGAAACTCATCCAGCGTGATTTCATAATTACCGTGCAGCATGATGTGATGATTTCCCAAGGGATTCTTTAGGAAATAGTCGGCAGGGGTATTCAGTTTGATTCGTACTTGAGTGCGACACATATTGATGTAGTTAGTGTTCTCCGTCAAGGTGCCCGTGCTTAGATAATATTCGTCCAGACACTCACCTCCACATTTCACGATGGTTACATCTCCGGTAGGGAGGATGCCTTGAATGCCGATGCCGCTCTCTGTTTCAAAATGGTTGCGGATGATGAATTTCTCTGTCTGAGTAAGACCAATGGTACAATGTGCCAATATAAGTTCGTTGGTACGGGTATTGATCATCGAGGGATTGGCCATGAAAGTCGATTTACCGGTCAACGCTTTAGCGACAAGCATACTGAATATGGATTGCAAGTCGCCTTCGCATCCGGCTATGATTCCTTCATCGTTCAGCAGAGCAAGAGCCAGACAACCGGTAGTGCCGGTTTGCCCTATCAGCCGGAAGCAGCTCAGCGTAATGGCACTTAGTTTTTCTTCTTCCACCACTATCTTGATGGCACGATACAGGCGCATGGCTTTTATCAGATCCTCAGGAGTCGCTTCCCGGCAAGCCAGTGCTTTTTCGGCAAGAGAAGCGGATATTTCACCCACTTCATCCTCCGTTATCTGTTCATAATGATCATAAATTCGCTCTAAAGGAATATCAATATATTCTACTCCCCAACGACGTTTGGCAAGCAGATAATCTACGTTGCTGGCAATAAGCCAACTGGACGAAGGGCCTATCGCACCGATACGCATTCCTACGAGACTGCGTTGAGCCTTGAAGTTGTTGTGCAATACGAGGATTCGTCTGATGATTTCTGTCAATTCACCGTGCAGAATTTCACATTTCATTCCTCGTCCGCGTAGCCAGGAAGATATTTCCAGCGCAGCGGCAAGAGAGTTTTGCATACCGTCTGCCAATAGAATAGCGGGGCGGGGAAGTGATTCGAAGTGCTGAATCACCAGTCGTTCTACCCCTCCGGTGGCAATGAACAAGATGCAGAAATCATCGGGGGCTAGCTTGTCGATGTCTGGGTAGTTGACAAAGTTGACAGTAAAGTATTTTTCCAGTTCTGTTAATATCACTTCATGTGAACTACGAACGGATGCATGTTTATGCAGAATGGAGGAAAAGGTTATTAGGTTGATGACCATAACTTTATTTACGATTTTACGTTTTACGATTAAAGTTACTTAAGCTCGTTTTATATTTCAAAGATATAAGTTTCTTTTTAAATCACCTCATGTTTTTAATCATAGATAAGGTTTTTAAAGTTTTTATGTCTATGCTGCCTTTGGGTTCCAAATAAATCGCTACATTTGCACTTTGATAATAAAATGATAGCAATATCAATCATATATAGTAAATAGTCAATTAATCTCATGCCAACAATATCCATCCGCGGAGTGGAGATGCCCGAATCTCCCATCAGAAAGCTTGCTCCTCTGGCCGATGCTGCCAAACAGAGGGGTGTGCATGTATTCCACCTAAACATTGGACAACCCGACCTGCCTACACCGCAAGTCGCGATTGATGCGATACGCAATATTGACCGGGAGGTATTGGAATATAGTCCCAGCGCAGGAATTCGCAGTTACCGCGAAAAGTTGGTAGGCTATTACGAGAAATACAACATCAACCTGACGGCAGATGACATCATCATTACTTCCGGTGGTTCGGAGGCTGTGCTGTTTTCATTCCTCGCTTGTCTGAATCCGGGTGATGAGATTATTGTTCCTGAACCGGCCTATGCCAACTATATGGCGTTTGCTATTTCTGCCGGTGCCAAGATACGCACCATTGCCACTACCATTGAAGAAGGTTTTTCATTGCCGAAGGTAGAGAAGTTTGAAGAACTAATCAATGAACGTACCCGTGCCATTTTGATTTGTAATCCCAACAATCCTACGGGGTATCTTTATACACGCCGCGAAATGAATCAGATTCGCGACTTGGTGAAGAAGTACGATTTATTCCTATTCTCTGATGAGGTGTATCGCGAATTTATCTACACGGGTTCTCCCTATATCTCTGCTTGTCATTTGGAGGGCATTGAAAACAATGTGGTTTTGATTGACTCCGTATCCAAGCGTTATTCGGAATGCGGTATTCGTATCGGTGCCTTGATCACCAAAAACAAAGAGATACGGGATGCAGTGATGAAGTTCTGTCAGGCACGCCTCAGTCCTCCTTTGATTGGGCAGATTGCTGCTGAGGCTTCTTTGGATGCCGGAGAAGAGTACTTGCGTGATACGTATGACGAATATGTAGAACGCCGCAAATGTTTGATTGATGGTTTGAATCGTATTCCCGGTGTGTATTCACCCATTCCGATGGGAGCTTTCTATACAGTGGCCAAATTGCCGGTGGATGATTCGGATAAGTTCTGTGCTTGGTGTCTTTCTGAGTTTGAATACGAAGGTCAGACGGTCTTTATGGCTCCTGCCTCCGGTTTCTATACGACTCCCGGTTCCGGTCGTAATGAAGTGCGTATCGCTTATGTACTGAAGAAAAATGATTTGAATCGTGCCTTGTTTGTGCTTCAAAAAGCATTGGAAGTTTATCCCGGACGAACAGAATGAATTTATCCCGCTTCATAGCCCTTCGCATCTATCGCCATTCAGAACCTGGAAAGCAAGTTTCTCGTCCTGCCGTACTCATTGCCATGATTGGCATTGCTATCGGACTGGCGGTGATGATCATTGCTGTGTCCGTCATTGTTGGGTTCAAGAGCGAGGTGCGCGATAAGGTAGTAGGCTTTGGAGCACATATACAAATCAGCAATCTGGACGTGGCTCGTTCTTACGAAACCCGCCCGGTAGTGGTGGGCGACAGTATGCTGACGGCCCTTTCTTTTTATCAAGAGGTGAAGCATGTACAGCGTTACTCTACAAAGCCCGGAATGATCAAAACCTCCGATGCTTTTCAAGGCATTGTGTTGAAAGGGGTCGGGCCTGAATATGACAGACGTTTTTTCCTCCGGCATTTAGTGGAAGGTGAATTTCCTGAATTTAGTGATTCAACTTCCTCCAATCAGGTACTTCTTTCAAAAGCGCTTGCCGATAAGATGAAACTGAAGGTGGGCGACAAAATAGATACTTATTTTATACAAGAAGAGGTACGTGCCCGCCGTTTAAAGATTGTGGGAATCTACCAGACTAACTTCTCCGAATACGATCATCTTTTCCTGCTGACTGATCTGCATCTGGTGAATCGCTTGAATAAGTGGGAACCCGATCAAGTGAGTGGCGTGGAAGTGGAGTTGCGCCAGTATGACCAACTGGAAGAAACCACCTATCAGATTGCTGCCGATACCGATGAACGTCCCGACCGAAATGGGGCTGAATATTGTGTTCGTAATGTAGAACAGCTCAATCCTCAGATCTTTGCCTGGCTGGGCATTCTGGACGTGAATATCTGGGTGATTCTTATTTTGATGATTGGAGTAGCCGGCTTTACCATGGTTTCAGGCTTGCTGATCATCATCATCGAGCGTACTTCCATGATTGGCGTCTTAAAATCTCTGGGTGCCAACAATGATACCATTCGCAAGGTCTTCTTGTGGTTCTCGGTCTTCCTGATAGGAAAAGGTATGCTATGGGGCAATCTCATCGGGCTTTCCTTCTACTTCATACAACAGGAGTTCGGACTGTTCAGGCTCGATCCGGAAACGTACTACATGGATACTGTTCCGGTATCCTTCAATATCTGGCTATGTTTGTTGCTGAATGTCGGTACTTTATTGGCTTCGGTGCTGATGCTGCTTGGGCCTTCTTATCTGATTACACGTATCAGTCCCGCTACCTCCATTCGTTACGAATAAATTACTTTCTCAAGAAACCGCTTCTCTTACGGAACCTACAGTAAAGTTTCCAGCGCAACGACTGTATCGGTTGCAACAGATCGAATACGGGCAGTGTGAAATAATATCTTCGTTTCTCTCCCAAGCTTTTGGCAGTGGAATTGATGATAATGGCTTGCATCACAAACCGAAGCAAGAAGGCAAAGCACGCAATGCCTGCCACCAACCAATGATGATTCAAAAGTCCGATGACAAGTGTGGTTATCCATGCACCATAAAAAAACAGGCGTGTCAAAGTCTCAAATCCTGCCAGTGAACGCTGAGCACCCCGATAGAGTCTTGCCGTTGAAGCATAACTGATCTTTTCTTCTTTCCAGTCTTTGGCACGCTCCAGTGGTTGTACGCGTACAACGGCATTGGCATCGGTTTCTACTCGGGTGTTTTCTGAGGTAGCGATGCGGTTGATAAACAAGTCGTCGTCTCCTCGTTGCAAGTTAAGGTGGGCGGAGAATCCCTTCTGCTGAAAGAACAACTCTTTGCGATAAGCGAAGTTACGTCCGATTCCCATATAAGGGCTTCCGGCCAAGGCGAATCCTAAATAGCGCATGGAGGTAAACAAGTTGTCGAAATTAACCCGCTTGTGTAACCAGCTTTTACCGCGTTCGTAACCGCTATAACCTAATACAATTTGCGTGCGAGAGGTGAAGTTACGTGCCATCAAGCGTAGCCACTGATCGCTTTGCGGCAAACATTCGGCTTCGGTAAAGATCAGCCAGTCATACTTGCTTGCTTTGATGCCGAGGGTGAGTGCCAGTTTCTTCCGACTGATGTATCGGGAAGAGCCGGGCACAAAGCTATGGTAGAGGTGGGGGTATTTCTCCTCCAGCAGCGTGAGGTAATCTTCGCTTTCATCTGTTTCACCATCATTGATGACAACCACTTCGAATTGCGGATAATCTTGCTCCAATACAGCACTCAGGTTGCGACGTAAGTTCTCAGCCTCTTCACGGGCACAGATGATGACCGATACCGGAGGCAGCTCTTGGGTGAAATGCGTATCACCCCGTTTCACAGAACGACTGCGTCTGTAAATGCGATTGTAAAGACAAAGGTAGTAAAGGGCTTGAATGATGAAAAGAATGCCGGTTGCAATCAATCCTATTTGCTCCGTGTTATTAACTGTAAATAGTTCCATGTGGTGTCAAATGTTTTATACTTTGCAAAGGTACACAAAAAGGTTGATTCATCACTTCTCTTCCAATCATTTGATTTCGGGTACTACCTCAAATTTTGTTTCCGGGCAGTGCTTTGCCAGATATTTTCGGATGTATTGCATCGTATCGTCCTGAATGGTCTTGTCTTCCACCGTGGGATAGAGGTTGTAAAGTACGGTGTGAAGCTTGATGCCCCGATTTTTGAGAACTTCCAAACTCAGCAAAGTATGGTTAATGCTTCCCAACTTGCCGGAAGTGACAAAGATCAACGGATATTGCTTCTCCACTACATAATCAATCGTCAGGTACTCTTCGGTGAGGGGCACCATAAGGCCTCCGGCGCCTTCTACCAGCACAACGTCGTAGCGACGGGCCAGTTCTTCGGTGGCGCGCTCTATCTTCTTAAAATCGATGGGACGCCGGTCTATACGGGAGGCAAGATGAGGCGAACAAGGATATGAAAATATTTCAGGCATGGTAAGTCCCTCACGGTCTTCGGGCAAATAGCCGGTTCCCATCAGGCGACGATGAAGGTCAATGTCTTCGGAATGTCCGGTGTTGCCGGTCTGTATGAATTTTTGGGTGATGACGCGTGTCCCGTTTTGGGCAAGTTGCCGGGCATACCAAGCCGTGCAATAACTTTTTCCGGCATCGGTATCAATGCCGCTAATGAAGTAAACGTTAGGTTCCATTATTTTTTCTTTTTAGCGATGATATAAATAGGATGATACGTAAGTGTCACGCTTTCCGTTTCGTCGGTGAATTGGCGAATATACTCTTCACAGAAAGCTTGCAGTCGTCCGCGAGTCCACACTTTTTTTTCCGTACCCGTCACTCCGGTTTGCTTCAAATGCTTCAATACGGCTTGCGGAGTGCTGAAGGGAAGGGATACAATCTCTTCTTCAGCATGAAGGAGGTCGAAATAGGGTGACAACAGACGTTGAAGCTCTTCCAGTGGCAGGTAATCGAGTCCGTGTCCGGTGAGGTGACGGATTTGAGACATATTCTCTGTTCCGAAAGTAGTGAAGGCAAGAATGCCGTCTTGCGTTAGCGCACGGTGGCAACGGAGGAAGAAAGCTTCGGGATTGCTGAACCATTGCAGGGTGGAACAGGAGGTGATCAGATCCGTTTCCTTTGGAAAGTCCAGACTTTCGGCATCGCCCGGCAGGAAACAAACGTCCACTTCCGTAGCCTCTTTGGGGGGCTCGGCAGTCGGGACAGAACAAAGTTCCCCGACGCACTCCTCCATTTCCCGACAGAGGTCGTTCAGCAACAAAGTTTCAGGTTGCAGCGTGTGGAGTAGAATCCGGGAATAGCTGCCTGTGCCGCATCCGAACTCCACAATATGTCGGAAGCGTGCTGCTATTTCTTCCGGCAGAGAGTGCTCGGAGGCCGACACGACATCGGTCAGCATTCGCATCATCTTTGCGGCTACCTGCTGTTGTACACGAGCCTCACGGGTATAGGTGCTCCGGGCTTTGGCAAAGCGTTCGGCTATCAGTTGTTTGTCCATAGCTCTTGCAGATAGTAGAGAAATAACTCTTCTTGATAGTGGGCATCTTCGGTCAGCTGTGCCGGTGTACCCAATCCTTCCCAAGCCTGCAACTGATTGGCAGGGGGAATGATACGGTCATTGTTGCCCACCACTGCCCGTTGCCAATGGAAAGTAGCGGGAAGA
This sequence comes from uncultured Bacteroides sp., assembly GCA_945607605.1. GTDB lineage: Bacteria > Bacteroidota > Bacteroidia > Bacteroidales > Bacteroidaceae > Bacteroides. Next base: position 6,383 of record CALYZE010000059.1, on the reverse strand, counting down.
AGCGATTGGTACATTTTTTCAATTTCTGCCAGTTCGTCATGAAGCTCTTCCAGCGGACGGCGGGGCGTGATTTGTAGGAAGGCCTTGAATGCGGCTCCGTTTGCACACATCCGGCGAAGGAATTTATGCAAGGAAGCTCCGGTCAACCCATCCAGCGTGCCACGGAAGACAGCGGGAGGGATGCCCATTTGTTCATCAATGGGATAGGGGGTGCCGTTGAGGGCGATGCTGCTTGTGATGGGCAATGAAAGTTGCGGCACTACCTGTGAGGCAGCCCACACACCCATAGACCAGCCAATGAGATGGATCTCTTGGTATTCATCCAAACCGGACTTGTCAAAATCGAGTGTGCGGTAGTCGTAGCATACCATGAAGTCGCTCTTTTCAGGGTGATAGACTTGAAAGGGTGTTTCATCTGCTCCCCAGCCGGCAAAGAACAAAAGGAGGCGGGGATGATGTTCGTGTATCAAATAGGTCTGTTTCATAATCTTCTTTTTTCGTTTGATATCTATAAGTCGACCGATGTATTCGGTCTGAAGAAAATAGCTTTATAGTAAGAGATAAAGTGTTCAAAGCCTGAAGAAAAGTGGGTTGCATGCTGAAGAGAACTCTGTTCCCAACTTGGGAACAGACATTCGCAGCCTTGGAACGGACATCCGCAGTCTTGGAACGGACATTCGCAAGCTGTGAATAGACTTTTCAGACTATGCAACTGATCAACGCTCTTATCTCTTCTTCGCTGACTTCTGCTGTCAACGAGAAACGGATGCGTGACGTTCCTTCGGGCACGGTGGGAGGGCGCACAGGCAATGCATAGAAACCATGCCGTTGCAACTCTTTCGCACGAACCACGGCGTTTGCACTGCTGCCAACCATCAAAGGTACAATGTGGCTCACGCTGGGACAAGAATATCCTTGGGCTTGCAAGGCTTCACGCAGGATGCGACTGATTTTGTCCAAGTGCTTCCTTGGTTCCTTCATTTCGGGTATCCGGCGCAGAACGAACAAAGTCCAGGCTACATTGACGGGAGGCAGGGCGGTGGTGAAGATAAGGGTACGCATGCGGTTGACAAGGTATTCCCGAATCACTCGACTGCAAACGATATAGGCACCTGCCGATGTACCCGCCTTTCCAAAAGTACCTACCAAAAAGTCTATATCACGAATGCAACCGGCTTCCTCTGCACATCCCAGTCCGTGTGCACCACGGATGCCGAAGGCATGTGCTTCATCCACATAAAGCAGCACGTTGTCATACGCATGTTTCAAGTGTACCAGTGATGGTAAGTCGGCCAGGTCACCGTCCATACTGAATATACTTTCGGTGACGATGAGGATTTGCTGATACGATGAATGGTGCTCCTTCAGCAACCGTTCCAGCTGATTTAAGTCATTGTGACGGTAACGGATGCAGCGTGCTGTTGAAAGTCGGATGCCGTCGATGAGGCTGGCGTGAACCAGTTTGTCGGCCAAGATCAAGGTTCGTGCATGGCTTACGGCAGGTATGATGCCTGTATTGGCATGATAACCACTGTTGAATACCAAAGCGGCTTCTGTGCCAAACTGTGTCGCCAGCTCTGCTTCCAACTCTTCATAGATACTGAAATTGCCCGTGAGTAAGCGAGAAGAAGAAGAGGTGGGCAGGAATGAATCCGGAGTCAGTGTTTGCAGAAATTCTGCTCGAATCTCTTTATTGGCAGCCAATCCCAGGTAGTCATTCGATGAAAGGTTCAGCATGCGCTGTCCGTTCACCACGACCTCTCTTCCGTCGTGCACCATTTGAGGTAGCTGTCGCAGGTTGCTGTGTTCCTTGAGGGTTTGCAGCTCTTGCTGCATTTGTTCTATGACACTCATGAATCGTGAATTAAGTGTAGATACTCCTTTAGATTTCCTTTATAATTTTAATCAGTCCGCTTGTGAGCTTAGTCAACTGTTCAGGTTCTATGATGAACGGTGGCATCAGATAGACTAATTTCCCGAACGGGCGCACCCAAATACCTTCTTCTACAAAGCGTTGCTGCATCCAGGCCATATCTACAGGTTCTTTGGTTTCGATAACGCCAATGGCGCCCAATACACGCACGTCGTTTACCGATGAAAGTTGCCGGGCAGGAGCAAGCTCCTCCTCCAGTTGTTGGGAGAGGCGGTTTACTTTTCCTTGCCAGTCGTATTCGGGCGAAGTCAACAGTTTGATGGACGCGCAAGCCACGGCACATGCCAACGGATTGCCCATAAAGGTGGGGCCATGCATAAATGCACCGGGTGAGTGATTGGAGATGGTATCGGCCACCTCATTCGTTGCCAATACGGCAGAAAGGGTCATGTATCCACCGGTCAATGCTTTGCCTATACACATGATGTCAGGCACAACCTCTGCATGTTCCCAAGCAAACAGCTTTCCTGTGCGTCCGAAGCCTGTTGCAATTTCATCGAATATCAGTAGCAGATGGTACTCCTTGCAGAGACGTGCTGCCTCACGAAGGTATTGAGGATGATAAAACCACATACCGCCTGCCCCTTGAACAATGGGTTCGAGAATCAGGGCGGCCAACTCTTCGTGATGCGTTTCGATCAACGTTTTCAGCGGAATAATGTCCTCGGGATTCCATGCACCGCCGTAGCGTGAACGGGGGCTTGGCACGAAATACCTGACGGGCAAGGCAGAGCCAAACAATGCGTGCATGCCCGTTTCCGGGTCGCATACCGACATCGCATTCCACGTATCTCCATGATAGCCGGAATGAATCGTGACGAAGTTATTCTTTTTCTCTTTTCCTTTACCGTACCCATATTGTACGGCCATCTTTAAGGCTACTTCCACGGCTACCGATCCGGAGTCTGCATAGAATATCTTCTGCATAGTCGGCGGCACCAACGGGAGTAACAATTGCCCCAGCTCGATGGCCGGATCGTGTGTCAGTCCTCCAAACATGACGTGCGACATCTTGCTAAGTTGTTCTTCAACCGCTTGATTCAGCACGGGATGGTTGTAACCATGTATGGCACACCACCAGGAAGACATACCTTCAATCAAGGTTTGTCCACTTTCCAAGGTAATGGTTGCCCCTTCGGCCTGCTTTACCTTATATACGGGCAGTGGGTTGGTAGTGGAGGTATAGGGATGCCAAAGGTGCTTGCGATCAAACAGTGAATCACTGAAACGATAGCCTGCTTCTTCAATCAGTGCTTTGTCTTCTGAAACTTTAGAACCGAGTGTGGTCAGTAAATCTCCTACGATGGCAGAGTTTATACCAATGTATAAGGCTTTCTTTACTGCGTCTTTGCTTAACTGCGAACGTCCTCCGGCAAAACGAAGAAAGGCTGTGGGGTTGATGAAGCGGAAGAGGGCGATGGTGGTCAAGACTTCTTCTTCAGACAGTGGTTCCTGTTTCTCGAGCGGTGTGCCGGGAATGGGGCTCAACAAGTTGATAGGGATGGACTGAACGTCCAGTTCTCTCAGTGTAAGGGCAAACTCAATGCGTTGCTTCATGCTTTCGCCCATGCCGATGATGCCACCGCTACAAATATCCATACCTACCTTGCGGGCAGCTTTCAGGGTATCGATTTTGTCTTCCTGAGTGTGGGTGCTGCAAAGGCTGGAGAAGTGGGAGGGAGCCGTTTCCAGATTGCAATGATAGCGGGTAACTCCGGATTCATGCAGGGCGTGCATCTCTTTTTCATTCAGCAATCCTAAAGAGGCGCATAACTGTATAGACGAATGTTTTCGCATGTGGCGTGCAGACTCGCATAACTTTTCCATCTGCTTGCTTGAGGGTTTTCTTCCGCTGGTGACCAAAGAGAAGCGGGCTATCCCTTGGTCTTCGTTGTATTGGGCCTGTCGCAGGCATTCTTCTTTGCTCACAAGGTCGTACACGTCGGCTTGGGTTTGGTAATGAGCTGACTGTGCACACCATTTGCAGTTCTCCGGACATTTTCCCGACTTAGCATTGATGATGGAACACATATCAAACTCTTCCGAAGCGAGGGCTTGGGTTATCTCGTGCGCAGCCTCATACAAAGCTTCTTTATCGGGCTGAGTAGCCAGCCATTCCGATTCTACTTCTTTGAGACGCCCTCCTTGTATCACAATTTCTTTCAATTCGTTTACAGTCATATCCGTTTGTATTTTTAGGTATGGATAAAAAAGAAGCACGGACGGCCGGAGCTTGTGCAACTTAGGGTATAAGCTGCTTTGCTCCGGTCGTCCGTGCCTATCTTATTTCTTTGTTTTAGAATAAAGGGTTCCTGTTGGTTCGCGTTTGCACATGAATCCATAAGGGGTTTTTGGAAAAAGACTTGAAGGCTTGTTCCCAATCCTGTTGTTTCAACCGTAAGGGGCAGATCGCTGCCCAGTGGGATGCCGATATCTGTTTCCCCACTTGGAGTGAGTCCTTTCCATACCCTTTCTGCACAACACCCGGCATGACCGGCTGCTCCCGCTTTTTTCTGTTTTGAGAGGGAACTATCCGCCACACTTTTGCGCAGAGAACCGATGGTGACGCATCGCCCTATGCTGGCAAAGGCAGCATAAGCTTTTCTGCTCCAACGGCGAAAGCGAATGGTATGTCTGGTGGGTGTTGTATGCTTCATGCCTTTCTGCTTGATGCAGGTTCTGTTCTTTAGCGAATGCAAAGATAAGGTAAACTGAGAAAAGAATAAAAAGAATTGGCTCCTTTTTTAGGTGACAAAGGGGCATAAAAAAAGGCTATCTATCCCAGACAGCCAATCTTTTTGTTAACCTTAAATCTAATACTATGAAAAACACAGTACAAAGATACGGGTTTTTCGGTAACCTCCAAACTTATCAAATATATAGCCCTTATTTATAACATGGTTTAATAAAATGGGGTGTGTTGTTAACTTTTGACTCTTTAATCGTTAAAAAATCACTTCTCTTATCTATATTTGCATCCGTAATTAAATCGAGGTATATGATTAGGAAAGTCAGTTTGCAAGATACGAAAGCGATTACGGATATTTATAATGAATATGTAGTAAACAGCGTCATCACGTTTGAAACAGAACCTGTGACTGAAGAAGAGATGCAACACCGCATGACAGAAATCTCAGCCGCTTATCCTTATTGGGTATATGAAGTAGAGGGTAAAATTGCAGGTTATTGCTACGCTCACGCCTGGAAAACAAAAGCTGCTTATCAATATACTTTGGAGACAACGGTTTATTTGGCTCCTTCCTATCAGGGGATGGGAATAGGTCGAGCATTGATGCAAAGATTGATTGACGATTGCCGTCAGGCTGGTTATCATGCTTTGATTGCTTGCATTACGGAAGGAAACGAGGCAAGTACTTCTTTGCATCTGAAACTCGGCTTCAAACCAGTCTCTCACTTTGAGGAGGTGGGCATGAAGTTTAATCGTAAGCTGGATGTGTATGATTATGAACTGATTTTGTAATACATAAGTCTGTTGTTTCTCTTTGCATCTAATCCCGATAGGCCTGTTCGTGTATACCTGTCACAGCCCGGCCGCTGGGGTCGTTCTTTCCTTGAAAAGAGGCATCCCATGCAAGGGCTTCGGCTGTGGAGCAAGCCACACTGGGTACACTGGGTACGCTCCGGGCTGCGCTCGCGCTGGGGAAGTGTTCTTCAAAAAGACTCCGGTAGTAATATTCTTCTTTGTTTTGTGGAGGATGAATGGGAAAACGTTCGGCTACCTGCTGCATTTGCTCGTCGCTGACGGCAGTGGCAGTAAGGGCTTTCAGTGCATCGATCCAAGAATAGCCTACGCCATCGGAAAACTGTTCCTTTTGACGCCATGCAATGCTTTCGGGCAGCACATCGGCAAAGGCTTCGCGAACAATTTTTTTCTCAATCTCTTTGCCGGGACACATTTTAACGGCTGGATTGATACACATCGCAACCTCCAGAAAGGCCAAATCGAGGAAAGGCACACGACCTTCTACTCCCCATGCAGCCAGACTTTTATTGGCACGAAGGCAGTCGTACAGGTGGAGCTTAGAGAGTTTGCGTACGGTTTCTTCGTGAAAGGCTTGCGGGGTGGGGGCTTTGTGAAAATAGAGATACCCTCCGAACACTTCATCGGCCCCTTCACCGCTGAGCACCATCTTGATGCCCATGCTCTTGATGACACGTGCCAACAGGTACATGGGGGTGGAAGCACGCACCGTAGTCACATCGTAGGTTTCAATAAAATAGATTACATCACGGAGGGCATCGAGTCCTTCTTGAACGGTATAGCTGATTTCATGGTGAACAGTGCCGATATACTTAGCTACCTCACGGGCTTTGAGCAGGTCGGGGGCTCCTTTCAAACCGATGGCAAAGGAGTGTAGTTGTGGCCACCATGCATCGGCTTGGTTATCTGTTTCGATGCGTTTGGAGGCATATCTTTTGGCTATGGCAG
>CALYZE010000058.1 GCA_945607605.1 uncultured Bacteroides sp. | reverse complement strand
TGAAGAAGCCTCTGTATCCAATAGGATATGGAGGCTTACTTGTTTTATAGATATAAGATCTTTCCTTACATACTTAATGGAGTAGTGTGAGCCATTATCTCTTGTATTTTCCAGAGACCATTATTCCCTTTTCAGTCCTCAATTTTCTTCTTTCAATCATTTTTGTATCTTTATTTGCTGTTTTTTCGTTATCTTTATAGGATAAAATTGGTGTAAAGCGCTTTTATTTTGGAAAAGTAAGAACTTTTATTCGTTTCTTTTTATCCAATATCAAATGTATTTTTGTAATTTTGGCGTGTATCTAATAAATAGGGGAAAAGTCAGACAATTAATATTATAATACAAATCATATAATAACTCCTGTAAATATGGAAAATAAGATTCAAGAGCTAACCGATAAAATATATCGCGAAGGGGTAGAAAAAGGTAACGAAGAAGCCCAGAAAGTGATCGTAAAAGCTCAGGAAGAAGCTAAGAAAATTGTAGAGGATGCGCATAAAGAGGCCGACTCTATTCTGGCTACCGCTCGTAAGTCTGCCGGAGAATTGGCAGAAAATACAAAATCAGAATTAAAACTCTTTGCTGGCCAGGCTGTAAACGCTCTGAAGTCTGAAATTGCGACTTTGGTATCGAATAGGATTGTGAATGCCGATGTAAAAGCATTTGCTGCCGACAAAAACTTCCTCAATGCTTTCATCGTAGCGTTAGCATCCAAGTGGAGCGTAAACGAACCTATCGTTATTTCTACTGCTGATGCCGAAGGACTGAAAAAATATTTTGCGGCCCAAGCAAAAGAACTATTGGATAAGGGAGTTAAGATCGCAGAAGTAAATGGTGTGAAGACACTGTTCTCTGTGTCACCAGCCGATGGTTCGTACAAAGTGAACTTTGGTGAAGAAGAATTTATGAATTACTTCAAAGAATTCCTACGTCCACAATTAGTGGAAATGCTATTTTAAAATTCCCACAGGATATGAGTAAATATTATTACTTAGTAGCCGGTTTGCCAGAACTCACTTTAGAGGACAGTAAATTGAGCTATACGGTAGCTAATTTTAAGACGGAACTATATCCCGCTTTGTCTGAAGAAGATAAAAAGTTGATTGACTTATTTTATCTTCAGTTTGACAATGCAAATGTCTTGAAGTTATTGAAAGACAAAGATGCTGCTATTGATTTGCGTGGAGTATATTCTGCGGAAGATCTGACAGAATCTATTTCATTGTTGAAAGAAGGAGGTGAGTTAACCGGCTCTGTGCTTCCGTCTTACTTATCTATTTTTATTTCCGAATACTTTAATATTCCTACCGAAGCAAACTTCTTGTATGAAGATCGTTTGGCAGCGCTTTATTATGCCTATGCCATGGAGAACAAGAATAAATTTGTGTCTGCATGGTTTGAATTTAACTTAACGATGAGTAATGTTTTGGTTGCATTAACTGCGCGGAAGTTCAAGATGGATGTTGGCTCACTGATTGTAGGTGAAACAGAGGTATGTGAAGCTTTGCGTACCTCCAACGCCCGTGATTTTGGGCTGACCGGTGAAGTGGAGACGTTTGAACAATTCGTAAAAATTAGCGAGACTGAAGAGTTGGTGGAACGTGAGAAAAGAATGGATCAACTCCGTTGGAATTGGATGGAGGAAGCTACCTTCTTCAATTATTTCACTATAGAACGCCTTTTTGTATTCTTGTTGCAACTGGAAATGATAGAGCGTTGGATTTCATTGGATAAGGAAAAGGGTAATCAGTTGTTCCGCAGTATTATTGCTGCATTAAAGGACGAAGTGCAGATACCCGCAGAATTCAGATAAAATAAAATAATAATTATATGGCAACAAAAGGAACTGTTAGTGGCGTAATAGCCAACATGGTAACCCTCGTCGTTGACGGACCTGTGTCTCAAAATGAGATTTGTTATATCTCGACTGGTGGAGACAGGTTGATGGCGGAGGTGATTAAGGTGGTAGGCACCCAAGTCTATGTGCAGGTGTTTGAAAGCACGCGTGGACTGAAAATAGGGTCTGAAGCCGAATTTACTGGACACATGCTTGAAGTGACTTTAGGTCCCGGTATGCTTTCAAAGAATTACGATGGTCTGCAAAACGACCTCGACAAGATGGATGGTGTATTCTTGAAACGTGGACAGTATACTTATCCGCTGGATAAGGAAAGTAAGTGGCATTTTGTACCTTTGGCTAAAGTAGGCGATCAAGTGGAAGCTGCGGCGTGGCTTGGAAAGGTGGAAGAAAACTTCCAACCGCTAAAAATAATGGTACCTTTCGAACAACAAGGAGTATGCACTGTGAAGTCCATCGCAGCCGAAGGTGATTACGCTATTGAGGACACTGTCGCTGTACTGACTGATGAAGAAGGAAATGATGTTTTTGTAAACATGATTCAGAAGTGGCCTGTAAAACGTGCCATGATTAATTATAAAGATAAACCGCGTCCTTTCAAACTATTGGAAACCGGTGTACGGGTAATAGACACTGTTAATCCGATTGTAGAAGGGGGAACAGGTTTTATTCCTGGTCCGTTCGGTACCGGTAAGACTGTACTGCAGCATGGCATCTCCAAGCAAGCGGAAGCTGATATCGTAATCATTGCTGCTTGTGGTGAACGTGCCAACGAGGTTGTGGAAATCTTTACGGAATTCCCTGAATTGGTTGACCCACATACCGGACGTAAGTTGATGGAGCGTACCATCATTATTGCCAATACTTCAAACATGCCGGTTGCTGCTCGTGAAGCATCTGTTTACACAGCTATGACCATTGCAGAATATTATCGTAGCATGGGGTTGAAGGTGCTGTTAATGGCAGATTCTACTTCTCGTTGGGCACAAGCATTGCGTGAAATGTCTAACCGTATGGAGGAATTGCCTGGCCCTGATGCATTCCCGATGGACTTGTCTTCTATCATCTCTAACTTCTACGGTCGTGCGGGCTATGTGAAGCTGAATAACGGTGAAACCGGTTCTATTACTTTTATCGGTACGGTGTCTCCTGCCGGTGGTAACTTGAAGGAGCCTGTTACTGAGAATACTAAGAAGGTGGCACGCTGTTTCTATGCTCTTGAGCAAGACCGTGCGGATAGAAAACGCTATCCTGCCGTTAATCCGATTGATTCTTATTCCAAATACATTGAATATCCTGAATTTGAGGAATACATCACGAAGCATATCAATGGTGACTGGATTGGCAAGGTGAATGAAATCAAGACTCGCTTGCAACGTGGTAAGGAAATTGCCGAACAGATCAACATTCTGGGTGATGACGGTGTACCCGTAGAGTATCACGTAACCTTCTGGAAATCTGAACTGATTGACTTCGTTATTTTGCAACAAGATGCATTCGATGAAATCGATGCCGTGACTCCGATGGAACGTCAGGAAGCCATTTTAAATATGGTGATTGATGTTTGTCATACCGATTTTGAATTCGATAATTTCAATGAGGTGATGGATTATTTCAAGAAAATGATTAACCTCTGCAAACAAATGAACTATTCCAAATTCAAATCAGAAGAGTATGACAATTTCGGCAAGCAGTTGCAGGAATTGATTGAAGAGCGTAAAGCCTAAGAGGGATTACTATTTTGCTATTTACGATTTTGACCTTGCAAATGCAGGTGATGAAAGGACACTGTAGATAGAAAATAGTAAAACCCTCCACTAGAGATTTAAATCGTAAATAGTAAATTGTCAAATAGAAAATAAATAGATGGCAACAAAAGCATTTCAAAAAATATATACCAAGATTACTCAGATTACAAAAGCCACGTGTTCGCTGAAGGCAAGCGGGGTAGGGTATGACGAGTTGGCAACCGTAAACGGCAAGCTGGCCCAGGTGGTGAAGATTGTCGGTGACGATGTGACTCTGCAGGTGTTTGAGGGTACTGAGGGTATCCCTACCAATGCAGAGGTAGTGTTCTTGGGCAAGGCTCCTACAATCAAAGTGAGCGAGCAACTTGCCGGACGCTTCTTCAACGCTTTCGGTGATCCGATTGACGGAGGTCCTGCTATTGAAGGTGAAGAAGTGGAGATTGGCGGTCCGTCCGTAAATCCGGTACGTCGTAAACAACCTTCGGAACTGATAGCAACCGGTATTGCAGGTATCGACTTGAATAATACATTGGTATCGGGACAGAAGATTCCGTTCTTTGCAGACCCCGATCAACCCTTCAATCAGGTGATGGCAAACGTGGCACTCCGTGCTGAAACTGATAAAATTATCTTAGGCGGTATGGGTATGACGAATGATGACTACCTATACTTTAAGAATGTGTTCTCCAATGCAGGAGCACTCGATCGTATTGTCAGCTTCATGAATACTACCGAAAATCCTCCGGTAGAACGTCTGTTGATTCCGGACATGGCATTGACGGCAGCCGAATATTTTGCAGTAAACAATAATGAAAAGGTGTTGGTACTGTTGACAGATATGACCTCTTATGCCGATGCACTGGCTATTGTGTCTAACCGTATGGATCAGATTCCGTCGAAAGACTCTATGCCGGGCTCTCTCTATTCAGATTTGGCAAAGATTTATGAGAAAGCGGTGCAGTTCCCGAGCGGTGGTTCTATCACGATTATTGCGGTAACTACCTTGTCTGGTGGTGACATTACACACGCTGTGCCTGATAATACGGGCTACATTACGGAAGGCCAGTTGTTCCTCCGTCGCGACAGTGATATCGGTAAGGTCATTGTTGACCCGTTCCGTTCATTGTCTCGTTTGAAGCAGCTTGTTACCGGTAAGAAGACTCGTAAAGACCATCCGCAGGTGATGAATGCTGCTGTGCGTCTGTATGCCGATGCAGCCAACGCCAAAACCAAGCTTGAAAACGGCTTTGACCTGACAAATTACGACGAACGTACCCTTGCTTTTGCAAAGGACTACTCCAACAAACTGCTGGCTATTGATGTCAACCTCGATACCACAGAAATGCTTGATGTAGCCTGGGGATTGTTCAGCGAGTATTTCCGTCCGGAAGAAGTGAACATGAAGAAAGAACTTGTGGATGAGTTCTGGGCAAAAGCAAACTAAATAAAAAATAAGATGGCTATTAAGTTTCAATATAATAAAACTTCGCTCCAGCTACTTGAAAAGCAACTGAAAGTGCGCGTGCGTACACTCCCTATTATTAAGAATAAGGAGAGTGCCTTGCGCATGGAGGTGAAGCGTTGCAAGTCGGATGCTGCCGCATTGGACGCGAAGTTGGAAAAGGAAATCCAAGCTTACGAAGCCATGTTCGCCCTTTGGAATGAGTTTGACGCTTCATTGATAAAGGTCAGCGATGTTCATCTCGGTGTGAAGAAAATAGCCGGTGTGCGAGTACCGTTGCTCGAAAATGTAGATTTCGACATACGTCCTTATAGCTTGTTCAATGCCCCTAAATGGTATGCCGACGGGGTGCATCTGCTCAAGACATTGGCACACACGGCCATTGAACGGGAATTTACCGTTGCCAAACTGAACTTGCTGGAACATGCGCGCAAGAAGACCACTCAAAAGGTGAATCTTTTTGAAAAAGTACAGATACCGGGCTATCAAGATGCTCTGCGCAAAATAAAACGATTTATGGAAGACGAGGAGAATCTCTCCAAGTCATCGCAGAAAATCATGAAATCCCATCAAGAAAAAAGGAAGGAGGGAGAGTCATGATTACGAAAATGAAGAAGCTCACATTCCTGGTCTATCATAAGGAGTACGAGGCATTCCTAAATAATGTGCGTGATCTTGGTGTAGTGCACGTTGCCGAAAAGCAACAAGGCATTGCTGATAACACAGAGTTGCAGGAAAGCATTCGTTTGTCTGCGCGCTTGCAAGCTGCGGAAAAGATGTTGCAAGCCTTGAAACCGGCAAAACCGGTGGGAAACGAAGCAACCGCCTCTGCTGCAAGTGGAATGAAAGTGCTAGACGAGGTGGATAGGTTGCAAGCTGAAAAGAATAGGTTGCAACAACAGTTACAGGCTTACCAGAAAGAAAAGGTGGCTTTGGAACCATGGGGGAATTTTCAACCTGAAAATCTAGAGCGTCTGCAAGATGCCGGATTGACCGTTGGCTTTTACAACTGCTCGGAAGGCAACTATGATTCTGCATGGGAGGATACCTATAATTCAATGGTTATCAATCGTGTATCTTCTAAAGTCTATTTTATCACTTTAACTAAAGGAACAGAAGAAGTAGATCTGGATGTAGAGCAATTCAAGCTGCCTGATTATTCGCTGGAGCATGTACAAACGCTTTGCGAAGAGACAGAACAAGCCCTTGCCGACAACCAAGAGCAGTTGAAAATATGTGCTGAAAAAGAATTACCATCGTTGCGTGCTGCCTTGAAAGAGGTCAATACCGACATGGAGTTCTCCAAAGTATTGCTGAATACGGAAGCAACAGCAGGCGAAAAACTGATGTTGCTGCAAGGTTGGGCACCTGCCTCCAAGACAAAGGAGATTACCGAATGGTTGGATGCGCAGCATGTGTATTACGATATTTCGTCTCCCATGCCGGGTGATAATGTGCCTATCGAATTGAACAACAAAGGTTTCTTTGCTTGGTTTGAACCGATTTGTAAGCTCTATATGCTACCGAAATACAATGAATTGGATTTGACTCCGTTCTTCGCACCTTTCTTTATGGTGTTCTTCGGTTTGTGTTTGGGAGATTCCGGTTACGGATTGTTCTTATTCTTCGGTGCCACGCTTTATCGTCTTTTTGCTAAGAATATCAGTGCCACGATGAAACCTATTCTTTCGTTGATACAGATATTGGCGGCCTCAACATTCTTTTGTGGATTGTTGACAGGTACGTTCTTCGGAGCAAATATTTACGACATCAACCTACCATTTTTCCAGAAGATGAAGGAAACACTGTTTATGGATAACAACGATATGTTCCAGTTGTCCTTGATACTCGGTGTAATTCAGATTCTTTTCGGTATGGTATTGAAAGCAGTCAACCAAGCCATACAGTTTGGGTTTAAGTATGCTGTAGCTACTATTGGTTGGATTGTCTTGTTGATATCCTGTGGTGTAGGTGCCTTGTTGCCGGAAATCATGCCTTTAGGAGGTACGATACATTTGTGTATCCTTGGGGTAGCAGCAGCAATGATCTTCCTGTACAACAGTCCCGGAAAGAACATATTCCTCAATATCGGATTAGGACTTTGGGATTCTTACAACATGGTTACTGGTCTGCTGGGCGACGTGCTATCCTATGTCCGTCTGTTTGCTCTCGGTCTTTCGGGAGGTATCCTTGCAGGTGTATTCAATAGCTTGGCGGTAGGTATGAGCCCCGATAACATCATTGTTGGACCCATTGTGATGGTACTAATTTTCGTTATTGGACATGCCATCAATATCTTTATGAACGTACTTGGTGCTATGGTTCACCCGATGCGTCTGACCTTTGTGGAATTCTTCAAGAACTCCGGTTACGAAGGAGGAGGCAAGGAATACAAACCGTTTAGAAAGCAGGAAGCTTAAAAGATAATCGTCTGAGAGTCCAATTATTCTAAAAGTCGGTTATTCCGAAAATGAGTTATTCTGAAATGAATGGTTCTGAAACATCAGTATTCTGAAAAACAAGTTGTTCTGAGGCCTTCGAGATAAAGGATAAGAGCAAAGAATAAAAGAGTAAAAGCTAGGAATAAACTAAAGAATGAAGATTAGAGAATAAGAACGAACAAACGGAAGACGAGAGATAAAAATAGTGAAAACTAAAACAGAAAATGCTTCGTAATTGTAGAGCGGAGCAATAAAGGATAAATAAATAAAATATAAACAATAAAAAACGAATAAAATTATGGAAATGAATTTGTTGATTGCCTATATTGGCATTGCAGTGATGGTAGGTCTGTCTGGTATAGGTAGTGCCTATGGAGTGACAATCGCAGGTAATGCTGCTATCGGTGCACTGAAAAAAAATGACAGCGCGTTCGGTAACTTCTTGGTGTTGACAGCACTTCCTGGCACACAAGGATTGTACGGATTTGCAGGTTACTTTATGTTTCAGACTATTTTCGGTATTCTTACTCCGGAGATGACTGCTATTCAAGCTGCTGCTGTTTTGGGTGCAGGTATTGCTTTAGGTTTGGTTGCCTTGTTCTCAGCTATTCGTCAAGGACAGGTTTGTGCAAATGGTATTGCTGCTATCGGTCAGGGACACGACGTATTTAGTAACACACTGATTCTTGCCGTATTCCCGGAACTTTATGCGATTGTAGCGTTGGCTGCCACTTTCTTGATTGGTAGTGCTTTAGTTGCTTAAAGAATAAACCCCATACTGAAAGTCTCGGAACATTCTATCAGATGTTTCGAGGCTTTTTTGTTTTCAAGCAAGCGCTTTCTCCGCAATTTCTTCTCTGTCCTCTGTATCCTAAGAGATCATGCACTCTTTTATTCATTCTCCAGAGTGCATTTTATCGTGGTTTTTGATGTTTCCGCAAACGTTTGTTTATGTATCTTTAATCAGTTTTTTGGATTAAAGGACTATAATTCAAAGAATAATCAGTATTTTTGTTCCCATTATTAAGATAAAGAGATTACAACATAATATGGTTAAAGAACTACTTACTCCCGATTACATCTTCGAGGCAAGCTGGGAAGTATGTAATAAAGTAGGAGGCATCTATACGGTTTTATCAACCAGGGCAAAGACCTTACAGCCAAATTTCCACGATAGACTTTTTTTTATAGGACCAGATGTATGGCAAGGGAAAGAGAATCCTTTGTTCATCGAATCTGAGAATCTTTGTGCAGCTTGGAAAAAGCAAGCTGCTGAAAAAGAGAACCTTTCTGTCCGCGTAGGGCGTTGGAACATTCCAGGTGAACCAATTGTTATATTGGTTGATTTTCAGCCTTTTTTCAAAGAAAAGAATGAAATATATGCGGAGATGTGGGAAAATTACCAAGTAGATTCACTGCATGCATACGGCGATTATGACGAAGCATCCATGTTTGCTTATGCAACCGGAAAGGTTGTAGAAAGCTTCTATCGCTATAACCTGACGGAAACAGACCAAGTCATATTTCAGGCGCACGAATGGATGACAGGGATGGCTTCCCTCTATCTTCAGACAGCTGTTCCGGAGATTGCTACCATCTTCACCACACATGCCACTTCCATTGGACGTTCCATAGCGGGCAATAACAAACCACTATACGACTATCTTTTTGCTTATAACGGCGATCAGATGGCACAGGAGCTAAACATGCAATCCAAACATTCCATTGAAAAGCAGACGGCACATTACGTGGATTGCTTCACTACCGTAAGTGAGATTACGAACAACGAATGCAAAGAATTGCTCCAGAAGCCTGCCGATGTAGTGTTGATGAACGGTTTTGAAAATGATTTTGTGCCGAAGGGTTCCACTTTTATCGGAAAACGAAAACGTGCACGGACCTTGTTACTGCATGTTGCTAACTGTTTGTTTGGTGAAGAGTTGGATAATGATACCTTGCTTATTGGTACCAGCGGTCGCTACGAATTTAAAAACAAAGGGATTGATGTATTCCTCGAATCGTTGAGCCGATTAAATCGTGATAAGGATTTGAAGAAAAAGGTATTGGCCTTTATCAATGTACCCAGTTGGGTAGGAGGTCCTCGTGAAGATTTGGAACAGCGACTCAAGACGAAGGAGAAGTTTACCACTCCGTTGCCATGCCCGGTCATTACACACTGGTTGCACAATGTGACGCATGATCATGTGCTGGATATGCTGAAAAATTTGGGAATGAACAATCGTCCTGAAGATCAAGTGAAAGTGATTTTTGTGCCTTGTTATCAAGATGGCGAAGACGGCATCCTTAACAAGCATTATTATGATATTCTATTAGGACAAGACCTCAGTGTCTATCCTTCTTATTATGAACCATGGGGATATACCCCGTTGGAAAGCGTGGCCTTCCGTGTGCCCACCATTACAACTGATCTTGCCGGTTTCGGTCTTTGGGTGAACAGCCTGAAGAACCAACAAGGTATTGATGACGGAGTAGAGGTGCTGCACCGCTCAGATTATAACTATTCTGAAGTGGCGGATGGCATTAAAGATACCATTGCCTTGTTCTCTGCCAAAACAGAGGCCGAGGTAAAAGAAATCCGCAAACGCGCCGGTCTTGTAGCCGAACAAGCTTTGTGGAAGCATTTTATAAAATACTATTATGAAGCTTATGATATTGCCTTGCGCAATGCCTTGAAGCGTCAATTAAGTTAATGTAATTATTCATCAATCAAGTTATCATACAATGAAGATTAAAGTTAGTCAAGTGAATACTCCTAATTGGAAAGATGTGAATGTAAAATCTCATATTCCAGCCGAGTTGGAGAAATTATCAGAACTGGCACGTAATATTTGGTGGGCGTGGAATAATGAAGCTACTGAACTGTTCAGAGATCTTGATCCTTCTCTTTGGAAGGAAGTTGGACAGAATCCTGTACTCATGCTGGAGCGTATGAGTTATGCTAAACTCGAAGCGCTTGCAAAAGATAAAATAATCTTGCGCAGAATGGAAGCTGTTTATTCTAAGTTCCGTACCTATATGGACGTGAAACCTGACAGCAAACGTCCGTCTGTGGCATACTTCAGCATGGAATATGGTTTGACACATGTGTTGAAGATCTATTCCGGTGGTCTGGGTGTACTTGCCGGCGACTATTTGAAAGAAGCTTCTGACAGCAACGTAGATTTGTGTGCAGTAGGTTTCCTCTATCGCTATGGTTATTTCAATCAGACGTTGTCTATGGAAGGACAGCAGATTGCCAACTATGAAGCTCAGAACTTCGGACAACTACCTCTCGAACGTGTATTAGATGAGCACGGAAATCAGATGGTAGTCGATGTTCCTTATCTGGACTACAATGTACATGCTTTGGTGTGGAGAGTAAATGTGGGACGTATCTCACTTTACCTGCTCGATACGGATAATGAGATGAACAGTGAATACGACCGCCCCATCACTCACCAGCTTTATGGCGGTGACTGGGAGAATCGTCTGAAACAAGAAATCTTGCTGGGTATCGGTGGTATTCTTACCTTAAAAAAACTGGGCATTAAGAAAAATATTTATCACTGCAACGAAGGACATGCAGCTTTGATTAACGTACAGCGCATCTGCGACTACGTAGCCGAAGGTCTAACTTACGATCAGGCTATCGAATTGGTGCGTGCTTCTTCCCTTTATACCGTTCATACTCCGGTTCCTGCCGGTCACGATTACTTCGACGAAGGTCTCTTCGGTAAGTATATGGGTGGCTATCCGTCAAGGATGGGCGTTAGCTGGGACGACCTGATGGATCTTGGCCGTAACAATCCGGGCGACAAGGGCGAACGTTTCTGTATGTCTATCTTTGCTTGCAACACTTCGCAGGAAGTAAACGGTGTGAGCTGGTTGCACGGAAAGGTTTCACAGGAAATGTTCTCTTCTATCTGGAAGGGTTACTTCCCCGAAGAAAATCATGTGAGCTACGTGACCAACGGTGTGCATTTCCCTACTTGGTGTGCTACGGAGTGGAAGCAACTGTATGAAACTTATTTTGACGAAAACTTCTGGTATGACCAGTCTAATCCGAAGATTTGGGAAGCGATCTATAATGTATCTGACGAGGAAATTTGGAAGACTCGTACCACGATGAAGAACAAGTTGATTGACTATGTTCGCAAGCAATATCGTGAAACTTGGTTGAAGAACCAAGGCGATCCTTCACGCATCGTTTCTTTGATGGATAAGATCAATCCGAATGCTTTGTTGATTGGTTTCGGACGTCGTTTTGCGACATACAAGCGTGCACACTTGCTGTTCACCGACTTGGAACGTTTGTCTAAGATTGTTAACAATCCAGATTATCCGGTGCAATTCTTATTCACCGGCAAGGCTCATCCTCACGATGGTGCAGGTCAGGGATTGATTAAGAAAATCATTGAAATTTCTCGTCGTCCGGAGTTCCTGGGTAAGATTATCTTCTTGGAAAATTACGATATGCAATTGGCTCGCCGTCTGGTTTCGGGCGTAGATATTTGGTTGAACACTCCGACTCGTCCGCTCGAGGCATCCGGTACCTCCGGTGAGAAAGCGTTGATGAATGGTGTTCTCAACTTCTCTGTACTCGATGGTTGGTGGTTGGAAGGCTACCGCGAAGGAGCAGGTTGGGCTTTGACTGAAAAAAGTACATACTTGAATCAAGAGCATCAAGACCAACTCGATGCTGCTACTATTTACAGCATCCTGGAACAAGAGATCTTGCCGTTGTATTATGCGCGCAATAAAAAGGGATTCTCTGAAGGCTGGGTGAAGACGATCAAGAATTCCATCGCTCAGATTGCGCCTCACTACACCATGAAGCGTCAGTTGGACGACTATTACAATAAGTTCTACATCAAAGAAGCCAAACGTTTCAAGAGTTTAGCTGCCAACAACTATGCGAAGGCTAAGGAAATTGCAGCTTGGAAAGAAGAAGTGGCTTCTAAGTGGGAGAGCATTGAGGTCGTTTCGAGCGAAAAGAGCGAACCGATATTGACCGGCTTTACCGAAAGTGGTAAGGAGTATACGATTAGGTTCGTTATCGATGAGAAAGGCTTGAACGATGCTATTGGTTTGGAACTGGTTACTACTTACACAGCTCACGACGGTAAGCAACATGTTCACTCTGTTGAGGAACTGAAGGTAGTGAAGGTAGAAGGCAATCTGTATACTTTCCAATTCGATCATAAATTGGAA
Organism: uncultured Bacteroides sp.; assembly: GCA_945607605.1. GTDB lineage: Bacteria > Bacteroidota > Bacteroidia > Bacteroidales > Bacteroidaceae > Bacteroides. The sequence continues at coordinate 1,073 of CALYZE010000058.1, read as the reverse complement.
AATGCCGGTAGCTTCAAGGTATCTTACCGTATGTTCCCGAAGAATGCTGACCTGCCTCACCGTCAGGATTTCTGCTACGTTCGTTGGTTTATCTAATCACACTATAAAATTTGAAACAGGTGATGCGTTTGTTTGAAACGCATCACCTGTTCTTTTTTTGGGGATAGTTGCCGGAGAGATGATTCGTGTCTCCGACAACTATTTTTTTGTGAACAAGCAAAGGCAAGTAAGTGTTTTTATTAGAAACAAAAAAGAGTACTGAGATATGAAAAGAATCGTTTTACTCCGCCATGGCGAGAGTGTGTGGAATAAGGAAAATCGTTTTACGGGTTGGACAGATGTGGATCTGACTGAAAAAGGAATTGCCGAAGCTTTAAAGGCTGGTGAGTTGTTGAAAGAGAAAGGCTTCCATTTCAAAAAGGCCTACACATCCTATCTGAAACGTGCCGTCAAGACCTTGAATGCTGTGTTGGATCGTCTGGATCAAGATTGGATTCCGGTAGAAAAATCCTGGCGATTGAATGAGAAACATTACGGTCAGTTGCAAGGACTCAATAAAGCTGAAACTGCAGCCAAGTATGGCGATGAGCAAGTGTTGGTATGGCGTAGAAGCTATGACATTGCTCCGCATGCCTTGGCAGAAGAGGATCCACGCAATCCTCGTTTTGAAGACCGTTATCAGGAAGTGCCCAATGCAGAGTTGGCTCGTACAGAATCTTTAAAAGATACGATTGATCGTATCCTACCTTATTGGAAGTGTGTCATCTTCCCTAATTTGGAAGTGGCTGACGAATTGTTGGTGGTAGCTCATGGCAATAGTCTACGAGGCATCATCAAGCATCTGAAGCACATCCCCGATGATGAAATTGTCCATTTGAATCTGCCCACTGCCGTGCCTTACGTCTTTGAATTTGACGATGAGCTGAACCTGACGAATGATTATTTCTTGGGCGATCCGGAAGAAATCAAGAAGCTGATGGAGGCGGTTGCCAATCAAGGAAAGAAGAAGTAAGCTGTACACACTCTCTTCTTCGTTTCAAACCTTCGTTTGATAAGGAGATAAGCTTTGTTCT
>CALYZE010000057.1 GCA_945607605.1 uncultured Bacteroides sp. | reverse complement strand
AAAGAAGGGTTCTTTCCCTTGTGGAATAGTATGCTATTTATTTAAAATAAGAATCAAAGGTCAACTACTGATTCGCATTACTTAATAATGATTACTCTTCCGGCTGAATGTGAAGCATACTCAGGAGCATATGCACATTGGATGGTAGCCAGTCCTGTTTCATAGGTTCCACCCCGGGCTATGCGGTAACTATGTTCCAATACATACACACCTTTACCCAAATGATCAAAGAAGAAGTTGGTTGCAGCATCTTCTACTTCCACGTAATAGCCGAAACCATTGTTCCAACGATAACCGGAAAGTGAGCCTATCGGTTCGAAACAAGCACCACGCTGATCTTTCAACTGAACAAAATCCATTGCACGATCGAGGTGGATAGTCAGACGGGAAACCACCTTATCACCTACAGACAATGAAGTCGCATCGATAATCGGTTGCAGTGTTTTCTTGCCATCGGCAGATACACGCTCCACATACAGTTCTTTCTTCATGTTTAATTCATCCCCTTGTTGCTTCACATCTGATATCGGTGACAAATATTGGGCATAAACAGCTCCCCAAGCAATGCCTGTATCTCGTTTTTCTACAGTGATAGACTTTGCTTTCAATTCAGGACTGTTTGACACAAAACGCTCTTTTATATAACTTAATCCGGGCACTGTAGTTGTTGTCGATGCTGTTGTTTCCAACACTTTGTTACCTAACGTAATGCGTACCTCTCCACGACTTTCCAACAAATCACTACCCTGACACAGTAAAGCATAAACAGCATCTGCGGTTGCCACCGGAGTATTCCAGCTGGTAGTTTGTTTCTGTTTCAACAACCAAAGTTTCATTTCTTCTACCAAGACTTCATTGTGATCGACTATGCGCAGCGCTTCCATCACTTCTACATGAGCAGGAATTGGTAACATACCCCAGCTATAAGGATGGGTATGGAAAGCAAAGTAAGCTCCCATCTCGTTCGTCTGAACCAGATGTTCCTTGATGGAAGCAATGAATTCATCTGCTTTAGCAGCATGACCTGCCGCCTTTAATATAAGGGCAGATTGTGCTTTCTGAGCCATTGTACCATCTTTGAGATTATTACCCACTTTAGATAAGAAGTAACGATAGGCTATTTGATTCTCTGCCGAAACCTTTTCACCACTGATTGCAATCAGATAAAGATACCTCATGGCAGACTCTGAAAGTAACAAATCCTTAGCATCACTCTTTTCAGTCTTGCGCAGGTTACGATATTCTTCCAAAGCCTCTTTATTGAGATAATTCAAAGCTTTCTGCTTCATTTCATCCACTTCCGAAGGCAGTTTTTCTCCCGTCATCAACGGAAGCCGCAGGAGTAGTTCAGTTATGTAACCGGTAATATACCGACTACTGTACATACCTTTGTACCAACTCCATCCACCATCTTCACCTTGCAACTCTTTTAACTTAGTAAATGCAGATAAATTACGTCCGTTTAATTGATTCACATCAAACAAAGTGGCGATTCGAGCTCGTTGTTCTGCCTCAGTAGTAGCTTCCAACAACCAGGGGGATTCATCGAGCAGTATGTTTTTCACATCCTGATTCTTCTCCAATTGGCTAAGGAAAGTTTCTTTGGTACCTCCTACCTGCTTCCAACTATCAAATACCGTCTTGATACGCGGCTGACTATTGGCTATAAACCCGGCTAAGCTATTGGCATAATAAGCAGTCGCCCAAGAAATAGCATTGTCTGTGGAAGGCAAACTCAAGACCGGCAAAGCTTGCACAGCATACCAAGCAGGATTTCCGGTAAACTCTACTGTCAAACGACGCTCTGTTGCCGTGCGAGCGTTGCGATTGAAAAGGCTATCCAAAGAGAAAGTGCGGGTTTCTTCACCACGGATTGGCATCGCAAGTGTTTCCGTTATATATTCTTTATTACTTAATACAGGCAGTAAATGTTGTTCTCCATCGCTGAACAACCCACCATCGGCAATCATACGCACACCGAGTAAGTCATAACGATCGGTTGCCTCAAAATGGAAGTTAACAGCCGTTGTTCTTCCTGCTTCTACCGTAAACTTCTGCTGCTGAGTAGAAATAATCTTTTCCGTCATTGGATCGAAAAGGGCGAATGTTGCAGTTCCCTTTACCATCTTATCTGTCAGATTGGCAATGGATGCAGCGACCTGCGTTTTATCACCCACACGAACAAAGCGAGGCATATTTGGACTAAGCATAAACTCCTTAGCTGTCACAACAGACGCATCGAGCCTACCCGTCATCATGTTTTTAGTATGTGAATATCCCCGAAAATTCCAGCGGGTCAAGCTCTCTGGCATCACAAAGGAGAAAGCAACTTCTCCTTGTTCATTCGTACGAAGCTGCGGATAGAAGAAGGCTGTTTCTGCAAAATTGGTACGAAGATCTGCAAGAGGTTGCAAGGTTTGCTCTGCCATAGGAATCATTTCTTCTTCAAAAACAATATCTCCTACTCCATTCTCTTCAAGAGCCGCAGGAGCAAACTGAGCTTCTGCCTGAGCAACTTCCACTCTATCCATTGTGTTACTCATTCCACGAATTTTCAGCCCTCCGGTCACAGATTTTGCTCGGGTACTTCGATACTCTCTTGTAGTCATTTCTACATCAGCAACCTCATCGACTGTGTGCAACACCTCGGCCACTCCATTCCAAGGAGAAGAGAAACGGTCAAACTGCCAAACTGGTATTTTCCATGTTTTTAGCGGGAAATAGCTTGAGAAGTAATTGGTACCGTAATTACTTACATAGCGGAATGCACTATACAGATTGTTCGGATAGAAAACCCTCAACAATTGGTTGTGGCTATAAATCTTATCCAAAGAAGCATCGTATAGGGTTGCCAACATTTCTGCAGCAGCAGGAATGCCTTGCGGAGTCTTTATAACTAGCTTCCATTCCTCTTCCTGTCCTGGGCGCAGGCGATCGCGAAATACCTCCCACTTCATATCGAGGATACGTTCGGGTTGTCGTTTCTTCAGAAAAACTTGCTGGTTGTACATTTCTCCCCCTTTTACAAAACTGAAAAGTAGGGTTACACCTTCTCCATACGTTTCCTTATAAGGATATTCCATACGGATAATCGTATCATTTAATAGCAAGACTCGACTTTCCACTCGCTTCCTGTCACAGAAAACATCCATCAAAACATACGTATCTTTATAAGAAGTTCCCAAGAGGAAAGCAGCAGGATGCTGCGCATCGAACTCCTCATTCTCTTTATAGTAGAAGAAATTCGTAAATGCAGCCGGACGAGTATCCTTTTTTGAGAACAGCATGAAACGATTATCATGATTCTCTCTATTAGTCTCTTCCCGTCCTAAACTATCACGGACTGCCAGCTCTAAACTATAACTATTGGAAGGTAATTTGCTCCAAGCTGAGAAATCCTGACGTTGATTCGCTGTAAAATCTCCGGTCAAAACAGCTGGCTCCAAATTGGTTTCTGCCGGTCTGTTTTTTAACCCATTCCTCTCCTCAGCCGGTCTAATCTGGTAAGTACCTTTTATAGTTTGAGGAACACCTACCCGATTTTTCACGCCAAAAGTAAAGAACAGACTATCTTCTTTACAGATATAATGAGGCAAGTAAGCCTCCAGTGAATAGGCCTTTGACCCAGCCAGCAAATGATAAGAAGCCGTCTGTGTTTCACCGGCTTCATCCGTCACCACAGCTTCTACATTATAGGAATAAACATCTCCAAATCTATCTGTATTCACCGAAGGAGCATCCAAAGTCAACGGAATGGAAAAATCACCATGGGCATTCAACTGTAACGTATCAGCCAACAATGGTTTGTTGGAAGCATTCCAGTAACTCATTCTCGGATCGAGACGAGTCACAGTATAGGCCAACGGTACTTCTTGCACCGTCATTCCATGAAAAGCTTTGACATTTCCTTTCAATACCACGCTTTCACCCAAACGGTAAGCTTCCGCAACCGGAGTAAAGTTGATCTCAAAAGTAGGTCGTTTATATTCCTCCACGTTGAAAGTTACGGTAGATTGAGTATCTTTGGTCTGTATGCTGAACCTGCCATTCAAACAAGCTGTCGGAAGTATAAAATCAGCAGTAAACGAACCAAAATCATTGGTTTTCACCTTTTTAGACGCAAGTTCTTTGCGATTTACATCCAAAAGAACAAGCTCGTAATCAACCCCTTCCAGCACTTGAGCACTATCGTTATTTTGCTTATAGGCTACACCTTTGACATAGACGGTTTGTCCGGGACGATAAAGCGAGCGATCTGTTAACAAAGTCACTTGCCTCCAGTCCGCATCCTTCACACCGCTATACGGACGATTCATATAAACATTTTGTGGCATCATTGCAGTATCTTTGCCTTTGCGGGGCACATAACTACGGATTCCATTTTGCCAGGGCACTATCGCCTTCCCATCGGTATCCGTCACTACTTCTGTCACTAATGTCCGATTCTGCTCATGATAAGAAGAATAAAAACTCACCTTTGTATCAGCAATCGGTTGCCCGTCCTGAGCATCCAACGTAGTCACCTCCGTACGACCATCTCCCAGATCCAAAAGCATCACCTTCAATCGAGTGGATATCAAGAAATGATCTTCCGTACGAGTAGTACCGGCATCAGGCACTACTTGAAGTATATAAACGCCTGTCTCCTGAGGCATCTGGAATTGAAAAACTGTATCTGAAGAAAGATAGGGTACGTTTTCGGGCAATTTTCCTTTACCTGGCAACGGCTTTAAATCAAAATGCAGAGAAGATAGTTTCCGGGCATACTTTTTATAAGTATCTTGATTGATGCCATGATCCATCCAAGGCACTTCGCTTAGAGTGGTAGCATACAGATTCAAGGTAAATCCGATTAAATTACTGTAACGTACATTCAAATTTACTAAATCACCGGGATATCCGCTTTCACGGGTAGTCACAACCAGTTCGGGCTGTAAAATCTGCTCTCGGATATTTTTTAATTCATTGATACGCTTATAAGACGGATATCGTTTCAAGCCTTCGTCGCACAGTTTCAACGCTTCGATCACGCTACGTCCCTCCATGCCCGTACGCAGATAAGATGCTTTCTTAATGTAAACCTCCGCACACACTTCACGATCACCAAATTCGTTCATCAAATCAGTCAACCCTTGGAGGTATTCTTTGTTTACTTGCTCTCTTCGCATTTTCAGAGTCGGATATGGTTCGCTACTAAGGCCACCGGACACTTTCCAATCCCAATAATCCAACAGGCAAAGTAAAACGGCATCTTCCGAGCCCGCACGATGGCGGTAGGCATTTATCATATTTTCATAAACAGCATGGATGCGATTTCGCATTAAAGAATCCATCTGGAAGCCGCCCAAAGTTCCATAGGTTGAAACAGCACGGCTTACCAACAAATGATACAAGTCATGTTGATAAAAACGACTTCCATCTTCCAATACAATAAAAGGCACATATTTTTCGGAAGAAGTGTCAAGCAGGCGAATTGAATCTTGCAAAGACGCTCGATTGTGTTCATCAATCTTGTTTGCAAACAAGTTGGTACTCCACTCACGAACATCGGCGGGTGCTTCCTCAACCTCCAATGAGGTCCGTGAGAATAATGCGCGTCGGCTAGTCTGCATCAAGTCGGCATACTCACTTGCCAGCAAAGAATGTAGAATAGCTTTGTTCACAGGATTCTTTTCTGATTGTGCCCAACGTTCCATATTGGTAAGAGTAGCATATAGGCTGTCCGGAGTTAATCTTTGCTGATAAGCCTCCCGGCACATATAGGCTTTTAGCATTTGAGGCGCATTTTGCTCCCGTTCGCCTTTTCGATAAATTTCATCAGTAAGTTTTATCACAGTCTGTGGCAAACTCTTCTTTCGAGCCTGTTCTACTTCTTTCCATAACTTGTCATACGTTTGCGCATGCAAGGTAGACAGTCCAAAAACAACAAGCAACAACACACCACAAAATCGTTGAATCTTCTTCATGATTTTTTATTTATTAGTCTTTGTATATTTAACAAAGAAACAGAATAAAGTTCAAATAAATGTACTTTAAGATATAAAAAATCTTATCTCAACTCTCCCTAACCCCCAAATAGCCTTGTGTTAAAACTTTCTTGCACGCTATTCCTTCAATGAAAGATGAAAAGGAAAGTATCAGACAGTAATTCTTTTTTGTACGTTTTTTATTGTTTGCTCTGCATAGCAAAGCTGCTCGTTATGCAAGGAAGATTTGGAATATAACTTTTGTTTGTAAGAATAAAGTCTTTGTTCTAAGAAACGATAGGGACAAAGGTCACTATTCACCGGAAGGGAAGTAGTTTTTCTCTGATAGGTTTTTGAAAAAGGGAACAAAAAAATGGGGATGTACCAGTTTTGGCACATCCCCATTCCATAAATAAATTGGTTTCCTTACATCTGAAGGCTATAATATCTCATGGCCTCCATCCAGTTCTTACCAGCTATTACAAGAGCTCTTTTTACTGAATTTGCAATTTTCTTTGCCATCATTTCAAATTTTAAATGGTTACCTAAAAAACAAACTAATACCTTGTTTACTTTAATCCTTCAAGGTATAACCCATTGATAATGCTTCATTCCTACCTACTTCAGCAAGAATCTGTCTCAACGATTTCATAATTTTCTTCTTCATAATCTCAAAATTTTAAACATTTTCATTTTATTGCTTTCTTAAAAGCAATCTTGTTATCCTTGGGAATTCATTAATTCCCCATCCTTTATATGTTATACAACACAAATATAAGGACTTTGTTCAAGATAAAGAGTAAAAACAGGAGAAATATATGTTTTATAACATATTTATTGATGTAGATCAAAGAAACAGGAGCTTCAACAAGGATATTGACATATTCTCGAAATAACACAGAGGTATTTTGGAAGAAAGAGAACCATGTGTGACACAAAAAAAGGCAGGATGTTTTTTTGCAACATCTTGCCTTCTATTTCTTTATTAAGTATCTCTTTACTTCTTCACTGGAGTTTGTTCTAACGTAGCCACTAAGAAATCATAAAATTTGGTAACCGTAGGAATCAACGCCCGTTCATCCGGTGAGTGCGGAGAGCGCAACGTAGGACCGAAAGAGATCATGTCCAGTCCCGGACAGTTGGCACCGATAATACCACATTCTAGTCCTGCATGAATGACCTTCACGGCAGGTTCTACACCAAATTGTTGCTGATAGGACAACTTCATAGCATGCAAAATTGGTGAATCTACATTCGGTTGCCAACCGGAATAGCCACCAGACAGTTCCACCTTCATTCCAGCCATAGCAAAGCATGCAGACAGGCTATCTGCTAGAAAATCTTTCATGGTGTCACAAGAACTACGAGCCAAAATGCGAATCTCAGCCTTGCCACCCTCAATGATAACGATGGCTAAGTTGGAAGAAGTTTCTACTGTATCAGGCACGGTAGGTATCATACGCATCACACCATTCTGGCAAGCCATCAAGACATTGATCATATTATCCTGAATGGCTGTCGGAACAACAGAAGCCGGTACCGATACCTCTTCTATCTTCAATGTGATATTGCTTTCAATCGAAGCATATTCAGCATTAAGCTGTGCTTCATATTCTTTGATATAGTCTTCCAATCCATCCATGTCTTCCGGATTGAACACCATGGTCGCATGAGCCTCGCGAGGAATAGCATTACGCATATTTCCTCCTTCAAAGTCTGCCAGTTGCGAATCAAATTCAATCAATAAGTCATGCAGCACACGAGCCAGTAGTTTATTGGCATTACCATGTCCCTGATTAATTTCCAAGCCGGAGTGACCGCCACGTAGACCCTTTAAAGTAATCTTACGTGCAACAAAACCGGCAATGGTCTCTTCTTCCTTATATTCCAATGTAGCCGTAATATCAATACCACCGGCACAACCGATATAAAGTTCACCCTCATCTTCAGAGTCCAGATTCAGTAGTATTTCACCCTCCAACGTTCCGGGTTTCAATCCGAAAGCACCATACATACCGGTTTCTTCATCTTTTGTTATCAAAGCTTCCAACGGGCCGTGCTTCAAGTTTTTGTCTTCCAGAACCGCCATGATGGCAGCTACACCCAGACCATTGTCTGCACCCAACGTCGTTCCTTTTGCCTTTACCCACTCTCCATCAATATAGGTTTCGATAGGATCTTTCGTAAAGTCATGAATCGTATCATTATTCTTTTGAGGCACCATATCCATGTGCGATTGAAGAATCACACCTTTGCGGTTTTCCATGCCTGGAGTGGCAGGCTTGCGGATAATGACATTGCCGACTTCATCCACAAAGGATTCCAAGCCCAGTTCTTTACCGAAATGGAGCAGGAATGCGGTAATCTTATCCATATGTCCCGACGGGCGGGGAATTTGGGTCAGTGAATAGAAATGCTTCCACACATTCTGTGGATCCAACTGTAAAATTGTACTCATAATTCTAAAAAGTTAGTTTTCGCAAATATAACAGTTTATTCCAAGAACTCACAACAAAAGATGCTTTTTTCATGTGAAAAAGTCGCCTTGTTCTGTTTCCATTTTTACAAACCAGAGGGTTTGTTTCCACGATTGACCAGCGAAAGATGCAGCACCCCATAAAGTCCCAACACAATGACCAACAAGGTCTGTATGCCGTGAACAATCAAGGCAAACACACCCGCATCGGTCGCATTTACTCCATAGAGCATCATCATGGTAATGACGGCAAAATGCCAAGGGCCTGCTCCGTTCGGAGTGGGAACAATCACTGCAAAAGTTCCGCCGACAAACATCACCAACCCTGCGAGGAAAGTGAGGTTTTCTGTGAATTGGAAGCAATAAAAAGTGACATAGAAGTGAAGAAAATAACAAGTCCAAATCAGTAAAGTATAGAAGAAGAACAAAGGTACATTCTTCACATCCCGGAGTGACGTCACACCCTCCCAAACATTCAATACCACTCCCTTCACTTTCTCAAAAAAAGAAAGCATGCGCAAAAGATAGTACATGAGCACCAATACTCCGATGATGGAAAATAAGGAGACATAAAACCAAGGAGAATTTAGCAAATGTACCAATGAAGGTATTTTCGTTCCCGTTTCTTCAAAAAAACGGAGAAATACAGGCATTTGCATCAAGAAAGTAAGCCCTGTAATCAAGAGGATGCATAGCGTATCAACCAAACGTTCGGTAACCACCGTTCCCAACGATTTAGTAAAAGAGACATTGTCATATTTGGAAAGTACACCACAACGAGAAACCTCCCCTACGCGTGGCAAGACCAGATTGGTTGCATAAGAAACAAAGATAGCATCTACACAATCACTTGTTTTAGGATGAGCACCCAATGGTTCCAAAGTCTGTTTCCAGCGCCATCCGCGAAGCACGTGACTCATCATGCCAAAAAACAACGAAAGTAACATCCACCACCAATTTGTGCCTTGCAGTAATACTTCCTTCGCGCGTGCAAAGTCAAAATCACGATACACCCAATAGAGGATAAAGCTGCCTAAAAAAATAGGCAAGACGATTTTCAATGTCTTTTTTAGCAGTTTATTCATTAAAGTATGCTCTTCATTCTTCATTCTTCATTGAAAAGGATTACCTTTGCTCCGCGAAAACAGGAAGCACTATCAGCAACTTGTGTTCGCGCTGCAAAAGTAACGATTTAGTTGATACATGAGATTAGTTAAACCTAAAAAGTTTCTCGGCCAACATTTCCTGAAGGATCTGAAGGTCGCACAGGACATAGCCGACACAGTGGATGCATGCCCCGGACTTCCTATATTGGAAGTGGGTCCAGGCATGGGTGTATTAACCCAGTTTCTGTTAAAGAAAGAACGCCTAGTCAAGGTTGTGGAAGTCGATTTCGAGTCGGTAGCCTACCTACGGGAAGCTTATTCTGAATTAGAAGATAACATCATTGAGGATGATTTTCTCAAAATGAAACTGGAACGACTCTTCGACGGGAATCCTTTCGTACTGACGGGGAATTATCCTTATAACATATCCAGCCAAATATTCTTTAAGATGCTGGAATACAAAGATTTCATACCTTGTTGCACAGGCATGATTCAGAAAGAAGTTGCCGAGCGTATCGCCGCCGGTCCCGGGAGCAAAACTTACGGCATTCTGAGTATACTGATACAAGCTTGGTATAAAGTGGACTATCTATTTACGGTTCATGAGCACGTATTCAATCCGCCGCCCAAAGTGAAAAGTGCCGTCATCCGCATGACGCGCAATGACACACAACAGTTGGGATGCGACGAGAAATTATTTAAGCTAGTTGTAAAGACTACTTTCAATCAACGTCGTAAAACACTCCGGAATTCCATCAAACCAATCCTCGGCAAGGATTGCCCGCTCACCGAAGACATTTTATTCAACAAGCGCCCCGAGCAGCTTTCAGTACAGGAATTTATTGATTTGACCAACCAAGTGGAGCAAGCGTTGAAGGTGATTAATAAGAACTGATTTATTCCATACGGAACGTAATCAACTTATTCATTAGGAGTCAAACATAAAACTTTATCATCATGGAAATAAACGAAGAATACATTGACAAAGTCAAAAGCTTAATCGAGCAGAAAGACGCAGATAACGTCAAGTCACTTCTGACAGACCTTCACCCGGCGGATATTGCAGAATTATGCAATGATCTCGTTCCGGAAGAGGCTCGCTTCGTTTATCGTCTCCTCGATAATGAAACAGCGGCCGACGTATTGATTGAGATGGATGAAGATGTCCGGAAAGAATTTCTGGAGATTCTTCCGTCTGAAACCATTGCTAAGCGTTTCGTAGACTATATGGATACGGATGACGCCGTTGATTTGATGCGTGAACTCGACGAGGACAAACAGGAAGAAATCCTTTCTCACATTGAAGACATAGAGCAGGCTGGTGACATTGTTGACCTCTTAAAGTACGACGAAGATACCGCCGGTGGTTTGATGGGCACGGAGATGGTGACCGTCAACGAAAACTGGAGTATGCCGGAATGCCTGAAAGAGATGCGTCTACAAGCCGAAAAATTAGATGAAATCTATTACGTATATGTCATTGATGATGAAGAACGTCTGCAAGGCGTTTTTCCACTGAAGAAGATGATCACTTCTCCTTCTGTTTCCAAAGTGAAACACGTCATGAGAAAAGATCCTATCTCTGTCCATGTAGATACCGATACGGATGAAGTGGCGCAGATTATTGAAAAATATGACTTGGTAGCCGTTCCTGTGGTTGACAGTATCGGTCGTTTGGTAGGCCAAATCACCGTGGACGACGTTATGGACGAAGTGCGCGAACAATCAGAACGTGACTATCAGTTGGCTTCCGGTTTATCCCAAGACGTAGAAACGGACGACAATGTGATGCGCCAGACTTCCGCCCGCCTCCCCTGGCTAATCATCGGAATGCTGGGAGGAATTGGTAACTCCATGATTTTAGGTAATTTCGATGCCACTTTTGCTGCACACCCCGAAATGGCACTGTACATTCCACTGATTGGTGGAACGGGAGGAAACGTGGGTACACAGTCCTCCGCTATCATCGTACAAGGCCTTGCTAATAGTTCCTTGGATGCCAAGGACACCTTCAAGCAAGTGGCCAAAGAAGCTGTAGTAGCTGTTATCAATGCTACTATCATCTCTTTGTTAGTATATATCTATAACTTTATTCGATTTGGCGCTGCCGCTACTGTCACTTACTCCGTATCCATCAGTTTATTTGCTGTAGTGATGTTTGCTTCGATCTTCGGTACGTTGGTACCTATGACGTTGGAAAAGCTGAAAGTAGATCCCGCCATTGCAACCGGCCCGTTTATTTCCATTACCAATGACATCATTGGCATGATGTTGTATATGGGTATCACTGTATTGTTATCTTAAATTGATAACTTTCCTCAGTGGTCCTGCCTAAGAGAAAGATTGCTGGTAAACAGAAAAAAAATAGGAAAAAAGTATGAAGTAATTGTTTTATTTCATTAATTTGTGCCTTAATGTAATCCAAACGAGGGAACTCGTTCTAAAAAGTAAATGCAATGACGGACACTCATGACACTAATCTCTCCGAAAAGCCGGTAGAATTAGAAGAAGAAAAAAAAGCAGCAGAGGTTTCTGAATCGGCAACGGCAGAAACTCCGGCTGAAGAAATTATATCGGAAAAGCCGGCAGAGTCAGCTCAGAGACTCACAAAGGAAGATATCCTTGCCAAATTAAAAGAGATTGCCGCAGACGTAGAGAATGCTGCCAAAATAGAGATCGACAGTCTGAAGCAAGCTTTCTACAAATTACATAATACTGAGTTAGAAACAGCCAAAGAAGAGTTCGTAAAGAATGGAGGCGCCGAAGAAGAATTCATCCCTCAAGCCGACGCAGTGGAAGAAGAATTCAAGAATGTCATGTTCGTCATTAGAGACAAGAGAAGCGCACTTACCGCCGAATTGGAGAAACAGAAGGAGATGAACCTGCAAATCAAACTTTCGATCATTGAAGAATTGAAAGACTTGGTGGAATCTCCGGAAGATGCCAATAAAAGCTATACAGAATTCAAAAAACTGCAACAGCAATGGAATGAGATAAAACTGGTACCGCAAGCTAAAGTAAACGAACTTTGGAAAAACTACCAGCTCTATGTTGAAAAATTCTACGACCTCTTAAAGCTGAATAATGAATTCCGCGAATACGATTTCAAGAAGAATCTGGAAATCAAGAACCGACTTTGCGAAGCTGCCGAAAAATTAGCCGATGAGCCGGACGTTGTATCCGCCTTCCATCAGCTACAAAAGCTACACCAGGAATTCCGTGATACAGGACCGGTTACCAAAGAGTTACGGGATGAAATTTGGGCGCGCTTCAAAGCTGCATCCACTACGGTGAATCGTTTTCATCAGCAACACTTCGAAACTTTAAAAGAAGCAGAACAATTTAACCTCGACCAAAAGACCGTTATTTGCGAAATCATTGAAGCCATTGATTATAGCGAATTAGTCAACTTTTCTTCTTGGGAGAGCAAGACACAAGAAATTATTGCTTTGCAAAAAAAATGGAAGTCCATCGGTTTTGCACCGCAAAAAATGAACGTAAAGATTTTCGAACGTTTCCGCAAATCTTGTGATGAATTCTTCCGCAAAAAAGGAGAATTCTTCAAATCCTTGAAAGAGGGTATGAACGAGAATTTGGAGAAGAAACGTGAGCTATGTGAAAAAGTGGAAGCATTGAAAGACAGCACTGACTGGAAAACAACGTCCAACGAACTAATCAAGCTCCAAAAAGAATGGAAAACCATTGGCCCGGTAGCCAAGAAATACTCAGATAGTATATGGAAGCGTTTCATCTCAGCTTGTGATTATTTCTTTGAGCAAAAAAACAAAGCTACTTCCTCTCAACGCTCCATTGAACAAGTGAATTTGGAGAAGAAAAAAGAGCTCATTGAAAAGTTGGCCGGCATCAACGAAGAGATGGAGACTGAAGAAGCCACACAGCTGGTGCGTGAACTGATGAAAGAATGGAATAGTATAGGACATGTTCCTTTCAAAGAGAAGGACAAAGTTTACAAACAATATCACAACCAAGTAGATAAATTGTTTGAGCGTTTCAATATCAATGCTTCTAATCAAAAACTGAGCCACTTTAAATCATCCATCAACTCCATTCATGAAGGAAGCCCACAAGCTCTTTACAGAGAACGTGAAAAGTTAGTTCGCGCCTTCGATAACATGAAAAACGAACTACAAACTTACGAAAACAATCTTGGGTTCCTGACTGCTTCTTCAAAGAAGGGAAACAGCTTGCTGACTGAAATTAATCGTAAAGTTGAAAAGCTGAAAGCTGACATCGAATTGGTTAAGGAGAAAATCAAAGTGATTGATAATAGCATCAAGAACGAAGATTAACAATTAGTACCGATAAACAGAAGTGAGGGCTTATCAAACGTTTGGTATGCTCTCATTTTTTTTGAATATACCACAACTC
>CALYZE010000056.1 GCA_945607605.1 uncultured Bacteroides sp. | reverse complement strand
AATAATTGGATTATGAATACAAGAAAAAGTATAATGGTTGTAGCATTTATAACACTGTTTTTGCAAAACGCATTTTCGCAATCTAGAATTCACACAGAACTTGATTATGGATATATGATTGGATTCACCGAAAGAGGAAACTCATATAAAATAAATCGAAGTTTATATAAGATGCATACGAATTCTATACGCTTATCCGGAATATATCGTTTGTCAAATTCATACTCACTAGGAGCTGGAATTGGGATGGAAAGATATGAAGAGCCGGGCTACAATACATTGCCAATATTTGCTATTTTAAGATATGCTCCAGTACTTTCAATTCCTAAAGGTTACATATACACAGATTTGGGATATAGCATAAAAACATCAACCATGACTCCCGGATTATTATGGGATTTAGGTATCGGACACCAGTGGATATTTCGAAAACATTTTGGACTAAAAGCACAAATCGGATATAATATGAAACAGTTAAAGACAGATTACTGGACCTCTGAAGGCTCAATACAAAAAGCAAGCCAATGGAGACATTCTTTAGTTATATCTGTAGGTCTTGTCCTTTAATATTTGCACTGTCTATTATCTTGTATGAATATCTAGATTTGTTGACATATTTCAAATATTTTGTATCACTACTAGATCTCCCCCTGTTTCAATTATGTTTGTAACAGGGGGAACTTTATTTGCTGGAATATCCTATGGTACTTTTATGCGATATACGTTTTTTTAACTCTGTAAATCAATTTATTATTTCTTACATTCTTATTCCTTTTTGGGGAATATCTCCTTCTTTGGGGACAATACTAAGTTTCTCCTTGATTTCTTGAAACTTCTTTTTGAACCATTCGAGAATTGGCATTCCATCAATGCACAAATGAAACTTTCCTTGCTGCTTCGGATTTCTCTCTATGGTTGCCTTTGAATGTTCCGTTTTGAACTTTTCCCTGTGTTCCTTTGAATACAGCTTTCCTCTAAACCTCACGGATTGGAAGTTGACAAGTTGCCTTGTCATTTCCTCTGTAAATCCAATTTCCCGGCATTGATTGGCTATTGGTAACAGCCCCTTTACATCCGGGAAATAAGTATCTATCTGTTTCAGTTTCTCATCGTACTGCGTGATTTCCTGCCGATGTTTCAATCCAAGCTTGTTTATCTCGCTGGCATGCCTATTCTCTTTTTTCTTCTGCTCCGCTTGCTCCGTCTTTACCTGCTGTTGCAAGCCTTCAACATTTTGTTTTAATTGCCCATTTTCCGCTTCCAGCCTTTTGACCTTACTACCACCCAAAAGAGAACTCACCCCGTCTGCTATGGCGGTAGTTGCGTTCACAGCTGCACCTTTCAGCTTTTGGGTATTGATTTCACCTTTTACTTGTTTCAGTTGATGCTGTGCTTCTCCCTTTTGTTGCAACAGGACTTCTATTTTTTCCTGTATGCTTTCCTGCTGATTTATCATATCCTTGTAATACTCGGACGTTGATATGTGCTTGGCTATCGAACCGTCAATACCCCTTTGAAGACCGTACTTGCTCATCGCTTCCGCATACGTGTCTTGATAGTGTTTCAGTTTGTCCCTTGCCATGACATCATCAGCGCACAGGCGCACTGATTGCAGATTCTTCTTACGATATTTCTTTTTTCCTTCCTGCTGTTGTTTGGCTTTTCTGCGTTCTCCCGTCACAATCGGTATGATTGTAGCGTGTATATGCGGCGTTTTCTCGTCCATGTGCAGGACTGCAGAAACCACATTCTTTTCTCCATACGTTTCACGCAACCATTGCAGATTGTCTTCGCACCAGTCGGAAAGCTGCCCATTTGCTTCAATCCGCTTTATATCTTCGTTTGTACCCGTCAATAACACACGGATAGCTCTTACTTGATTCGTACCTATCTTCCGCTTGACACCAGCTGTTTCCAGCCGATGGACTATCGCCTGTGTCCGGTTCCCTACTTTTTCAGGGAACTGTATCAATTCTCTATTCAGGTGTGTACGTGTCCTATCCGCATTATCCGGATGGATAGTACGCTCTATGTGTGCAGACATTCCACTATCCGCACCTTTTGCCTTTTCCAAATGCAAGACTGCATATCCCATATCTCTATTCTTTTTTATATCAATAATTCCGCTTGCCTGCGGACATGCCGCATGGCTCACGGGGTTTCAAAAGGGGACACCCCTTTTGCTCATTGGGGCATTTTTAGCAAAGGAGTGTAACGGTTGCGTTAAGAAAATGCCCTAATGAGCTATGGCTTTTTCTAACCCAAAAGTCCGTGGGGACATCGGCTTACATTCTAAACCCTCTGCTCTTCTTCACGGGTGGCTCTTGCTCCTGCTCCTGCTGTTCGGATGATCGGGATTGTTTGTCCTGTTGCGATAAATCCAAAGCCTGTTCTTGCCTCTTTCCGCACAGATAGTCGTTCAAGTCCGCATATCCCCGGTAGTTGCACGAGAAATCACGTACATGAAAGGAATATTCCTTTTCAATTTCCCGTGTTGCTTTCCATCCTGCATAATCGTTGTCAAGCAAGCAATGGATGCGTTCATACGGATATAGCACATCAATGGCTTTCGCTACGTTGGCGGTGGAATTGAGAATAACATAATCCTGACCGTCAAGGCAGGGCGTATTAGGACTGCTCTTCATGCGGAGCATGAGGAACGAAAGATAGTCCATCATGCCCTCGAATACCAAACATTTCTCTCTCGGTTCTCCCTGCTGCCGTATATGGGTGATACCCTTGGGCGAGATACAACCTTTAAAGAATCTATTCCGTACTTCATAACCTCCTGATACATTAGGAAAACCAATCGCGAAATAATGTTTGCCATTGTTAGTGAAGCGTACTTCCTTACACTCTCTTTTTGCCAGTTCTGCATTTATTCCTCTTTCCTGCAAATAGGAATACAAGGCAGGAGAAGAAAGTGGCACAATTTCCAACTGTTGGAAACTCGGTTGCAAAGATGATTGCTTGCCAAAAGAGAAAGAAATAGGACAGATGGCAGGACTTTGCTCCGCTATTTTATCCAAAAGATAGGGAATACTGTCGGAAGCGTAGAGTTCCTGCGCCAATGTGATGATGTTACCGCCTTTCCCTGCACCAAAGTCATACCAAAGGTTGCGGTCTGCGTTTACTTTGAAAGAAGGCTCGTATTCCTCCCTGAAAGGGGATTTGTACCAAAGGCTTGCACCTTGTTTTTTTATCGGAGTGTACCCCAGACTGTGCAGATAATCTGCGATGCGTATTTTCTTAGCATCTTCTATATTCATGATGTTTTCTTTTTAGTTATGGATAAGTAATAATTGGGAAGCATCTGCTTTTTTCTTTTTGCCAGTGACTATTTTGCATATCACGGCAAAAAAAGCTTTACTTTAATGCTCGTATATATAGTTACGGAGCTAAAGTAAAGTGAACGTTCATTCACTCCATTCACTTTGCCTTAATCCCCATATATAGACCCTTTTGCATTAAAGTAAAGTGCAGCCCTTAAAAGTGAAAATCCGGATTATAACGATAGACCTTACCTTCCTGCACAATCATACGCTTATAGATTAAGAATTTGCGTAGTGTATCAACCTTGTTGTTGCCATACTCGTAGCCAACGGCTTTATATCCCGACTTTAATGCTTCTATCAGTTTCCCGTAACCGTATTCCCTGTTTTGAGCGAATATGCTTTCAAGAGCCTTACGATGAATACTTTCCGACACTTCCTTATAAGGAAAGTACTCATCCTTTTCTTGGTTTTTTCCTTCATTCCCATTTTGCTTTGGCTGATAATTCAGCACAAGTTCGGGTAAAGCCTGTTCGTTGATGCGAAAAGCGAATGTATCAAAATCCATGGCACGTATGTGCATGGCTGAAACCTTGCTGATGTCACTATTGCTTTTATCTTTTTCCACGAGCAATACGGTTTCAGCCTTGTTGTTCAGTTCCGTACCGATATGCCCCCTTGCATTCTCGTCACCTTTGTTTTGGTGAAGTATCGTATGAATATGTATCTGCTTATCATCCGTCCACTGCATCAGTTTTGAAATGATATGTGTAGATTCACTCGGGCTATTAATGTCATACACCATGTCACGAATACCGTCTATTATTACTAAGCCTAAATCGGGAGTATTGTAGATAGCCTGTTCCACCGCCGCTATGCGTTCCTTAGGAGTATATTTTCGTAAAGCAAGAAACTCCAAGTTTTCGTTGTCTTGGTCTGATGGCAGCTCTGCCATGCGCAAAATGCGCTCCATCACTTTCAGGCAATGATAAGGGCTTTGTTCCGTATCAACATAAAGAATCTTACGTTTATTTTCGGGCAACTCTGCCGAATATAGAAGAACCGTCCCATTCTTCAATGCTGCCGCTACAATAGCGGAAACATTGAAGGTCTTTTTACTCTTGGCTTTGCCGATGGATGCGCTAAAATTTCCCAAAGTACCAATAACCGTCCCATTGGCTCTTAAAATTTCGGGAGCTTTCTCATATTTCATGCCGATGCTCAATCTTGACGATTGCCAAATAAGAATAGCTTTATCCTTAGCTATCTCTTCCATTCTATCATGGTTTTCCATAGCTCTACTTTTTTAAAGGACGGTTCAATGTATAACTCTGCGCTTCTTGTTCTATCTGCGCCTTTGTCTTTATCGGATTTTGGCGCAGCCATGCTTCCAGCTCTGTTTTTTCAAAATAGAGCATCTTCCCCTGCGGCTTATAGTGGGGTATCAAGTTACCCGATGTCAATTTGTACAGGTAACTCTTGGAAAGGTTTAAGAATATGCTCGCTTCATCAAAGCTAAGTACATCCTTAGTTAAAAACAACATCTTTTCAAGTTCGAAAACTCTCATCTCTAAAGTCTTTTCCATACTGTTCAGGAAATATTTAATGAAACAATATGAAGGTGCGCACCCTCGTTTTTTTTGTTAACGGGAGCAAAGATATTGAGGATTAGTTTGATAGCGGATTGACAGATATTTGAGGTGTCAACCTATTCTCAATGTTTTTTCACTTGTTTGAGATAGTTGTCTATGATTGCATATTTTCCATCTGCACCTATATCCCTTATATGGTTGGTGGCAGAGGAAAGGTCACTTTGATTGATGTATTTCTCCCTATTCTTGTCTTTAGACAGAAACAGGTGGTAGTTGGCAATTACAGACTGCCAATTAAGGGTAATTAAACTCCGGTCACTCAAACCGGAGAAAAAGAATGCTATTAAACGATTGTTATTGGAGCGCAGTATTGTTTTAGGCTTACAGATAAATATGGCTTTCAGTTCTTCGGGTGTTACTGACGTATTGAACATTTTGACTTCATTAATACAATCTACCAAATATTCTATTTGCCCGTCAGTCAAAGTTGATTCAAACGGATTCACTGTTTCAGCAATGGGGATATAGGTCTCCACTTTTTCCTCTACCCTTTCGTTTTCTTCATCAACGGACAAATCCACAACTTCATTAGTGGTTCTCTCTATTATTTTTTCTTCAACGATAGAAAGTTCTTGTTCCTCCGCGAGTACAGGTGGTGCATTAAAATCTTTATCCAGTTTCTTAAAATCCTCGAAAGTAAAATGAGCAAGTCCGAAATAGGAAGTAACCAAGTCACTACGAGTTTGCAGAAATTCCATCACTATATGGAAATTCTTGTTGCTTTCATTAAGACGTGCCACTGCTTTACTATCATTAGCGACAGGCAAAAACAAATTCGCATTGTAGAAGTCGGTCACAAATCTTTGATATGACTTTCCTCCTCCAATTACTTCTTTTCGATATTGTCTATATGCCTTTCTATACAAAAGAAACAGACCATTATCCAAGCCATTAACCTTTGCGTACCCCAACAATAATGCTATCAAAAGCAACGTTACAAAAAACACAATTTCCATTAGCAACCCATTTTTTCTGCAAAGATAAAGTAGAAACGAACTTTTCAAGGAAAGGAAAAGAGGAAAAAAGGAAGAAATACAGGAGATTAAAGTTAAAGAAATATAAACTCATAGGAGCGCAAACGGACAAAGTACACGTTATTCTTGTTTTCGCCATTCAGTACACATTTAGTACGCCTTATAAAAGAAGAAATCCCTGATAATCAGGTGATTATCAAGGATTCTAAGTACCCAGACCCGGGGTCGAACCGGGATGGAAGTGAATCCACTGGTGTTTGAGACCAGCGCGTCTACCGATTCCGCCATCTGGGCATCTTTGATTTCTCAAATGCGGTGCAAAGATATAGCTTTTTTCTAAATCTGCAATACTTATCATAAAAAAAAGAGAAAAAAAGAAGAAAACGCTCTTTAACCATATCGTGTTAATAAAATATGCTGTACATTAGCAGAAACTTTTAAAACCAATAACATGATAACCAATAAAGATAATTTTTGCGTAATTATGGGCGGAGGAATTGGTAGCCGCTTTTGGCCATTCAGTCGCAAAACACTTCCTAAACAATTCTTAGACTTCTTTGGTACAGGACGTTCATTATTGCAACAAACCTTTGATCGCTTTAGCAAAGTAATACCAGTAGAAAACATTCTGGTAGTTACCAATGATTTGTATGCTGACCTCGTAAAGGAACAACTTCCCGAACTCAATCCCGAACAAATATTGCTGGAGCCAACCCGTAGAAATACGGCCCCCTGCATTGCATGGGCAGCCTATCACATTCGTGCTTTAAACCCGAATGCAAATATTGTAGTTGCCCCCTCCGATCATCTTATCTTAAAAGAAGATGAATTTCTCGCTGCCATTGAGAAAGGTTTATCTTTCGTTGCCCAATCCGATAAGTTGCTAACTCTTGGTATTAAGCCCAATCGTCCTGAAACGGGTTATGGCTACATACAGATTGCTGAATCTGCCGGCGATAATTTCTATAAAGTAAAGACCTTTACGGAAAAACCAGAACTTGAACTAGCAAAAGTATTCGTAGAGAGTGGAGAGTTTTATTGGAACTCCGGTCTCTTCATGTGGAATGTAAACACCATTATCAAAGCCGTAGAAAAACTTCTTCCTGAATTGGCCTCTAAATTAGTTCCTGGCAACAGTGTATATGGAACGCCTCAAGAGAAGATTTTTATAAACGAGAACTTCCCTGCCTGCCCGAATGTATCCATTGACTTCGGAATCATGGAAAAAGCTGAAAATGTATATGTATCATTAGGCGATTTCGGTTGGTCTGATTTAGGTACCTGGGGCTCTCTTTATGACCTATCAGAGAAAGACGAAAACAACAACGTAACCTTGAAATGCCAATCATTGCTATACGACAGCAAAAATAACATCGTAGCACTACCAAGTAACAAACTCGCAGTTATTGATGGCTTGGAAGGATATCTCATTGCTGAATCAGACAATGTACTGCTTATCTGCAAGAAAGATGAAGAACATGCCATCCGCAAATTCGTAAACGATACGCAAATCAAATTAGGGGAAGATTATATTTAATTGACAAATTAAATACAGAAAAAGAGCGAAACGAAAAGAGGGTGTGCCAAAATTGACACACCCTCATCGTTTATTTAGAGGAGGAAAATAAACCTTTCTAAAGAGCTGCACGAATAGCCTCGCCTATAGCTTTGAATTCTTCATCTGTCAGTTTTAATTTTGGATTTGAGAAAAGTACATCTTTCTCACTCTGCATCGGAATTAAATGTATATGGGCATGGGGAACTTCCAGTCCTAATACAGCTTCACCAACTTTTTTGCAAGGAAAAGCTTTACCGATAGCAAGCGCTACCTTCTTAGCAAACACATGCATTGCCGCTAAATCCTCGTCGGTCAAATCGAAGATATAATCCACTTCTTGTTTGGGAACGATCAAGGTGTGGCCTTTTACCAACGGATTAATATCCAAAAAGGCAAAAAACTGATCATTCTCTGCTACCTTGTAGCAAGGAATGTCGCCTGCGATAATTTTGCTGAATATTGTTGCCATAGCTCTATATTATTATAAAATAAGGCAAGCTCGTATACGAACCTGCCTTTTCAATCAAAATGAGATATCTACTACTTCCAGATTAATCATACCCTGCGGTACCTTTATTTCTGCCACATCTCCTACCTTTTTGCCAAGTAAACCTTGAGCAATAGGAGTGTTTACAGAAATCTTACCTTCTTTCAGGTTGGCTTCACTTTCAGAAACAATGGTATAAACCATCTTCATTCCATTTTTTAAGTTCTTCAGCTCTACCTTATTCAATATCTGTACTGAGTCGGTTTTCAATTTAGATTCATCAATAATTTTGGCATCCGCTATCGTCAACTTCAGATTATTGATTTTCATTTCGAGCATACCTTGTGCTTCTTTAGCAGCATCATATTCGGCATTCTCCGACAAGTCTCCCTTGTCGCGTGCTTCTGCAATTGCAGCTGACATTTTGGGGCGTTCTACCGCCTCCAATTGTCTTAGTTCGGCCATCAATTTTTTGTAGCCTTCTTCTGACATATAAGCCATACTTTCTCCTCCTTAAATATTATATTAGTTTTTAATAGTCCCAAAAACAAAAAAGAATTCCAACATGATCAGCATGCTGGAACCCTCTTTTCGATTTTCCTTTGCAAAGATAAACTTTTAAACAATGCGTGTCAAGAAAAAAAGGCTGCTTTGTAACATATTTAAATGAAATATTCTAATTTATAACACCTTAAAGCAGAGCTTTAACCGCTGCTTCCAAATCCTTAACGCTCTCGCCACGTGCACTCAACTCGTTAGCCTTATTTATGAGAAATAACGAAGGAATTTCTTGTACATTATAAGCGGCTGCCATCGCTGAATAAACTCCGTTACCATCGCGTACACATACCCAAGGCAAGTTGTCAGCCGTTGTTTTCCAATAATGCTCATCGGCATCCAAGGATATCTGATAAATTTCTAAGCCTTGATCAACATATTTGTCATACAAGTCACGCAACATATAGTTGTGAGAAGCAGATACTGCACTTTGATAAATAGTAAAGTCCAGAATAACTGCTTTGCCTTTTAATTCGCTTAATTTACGAATATTACCCTTCATATCACGCAAACTGATATCAATGACACCCGTCTCATTAATGGCATCTTCTGGAAGCTCCAAAACCTTTTGTTGCGGAGTGCGAGTATTTTTCATTCCTTTGATCACAATATTATAAAGGTTTTTAGAACGATCCGCATGAGGATAGAAATTGTTTAGGCTGGTTGCTACAGCAGCAAAGCATTTGACGTCTTCCTTGCTATTCAATGGGTCGAATATAAGATAGTTATTCAGCTTTTGGAATAAAGCAAAATAAGCTGCAGCTGTATTAGGGGCAGCAAAGATATAATTGATTTTCACCTCGTCCTTGTAGCTCTTCAACAAAGCGGCAAGACTGTCTTGAAATACGTCAGCTCCGATTTTATGCCCTTGCATGGACTGATACAGCGTGTTAACACTGTTCTGAAGCTGGACTTGTTTTATTGTCAATTCCTTTATCTTCGAACTGTTTGCAGATCCCTCTACGGTATAAGCTGTAGCAAAATCAGTATAAGGAGCATTTATCGTTACCGCTTCAGTAGAATCTACTGAAAAATTAATAACCTTTTCATCTACTCTTAAACGATAAAATTCGGGAGAAACGGGACGTGTCTGTTTAAAAGCAAACGAGCCGTCACCTTTTAATTTCACAGAATCTAGAGGGATAATTCCTTCCAAAGCCGAAGCTTCCAAATAAAGCATCTTACCATCGGCGCCGGCAACTTCACCTTCTACCTTGAATTTCGGCTCGGAATTACATGCACCCACAGCAATTGCAGTAAGTGTCATAAAAAAGATTTTCTTCATATTGTATCTTTAATTTTATTTTATCCTAATGTATTTTTCATGTTTCCACAGTTCCGTTTTTCTACTTTTTGACCGATCTTTCTCTTTTCTCTTCTTGTCTAAGTACGAGAGGCTGACAAGGAGTAGGTAACAGCCTGACAAGAAGCGACCAAGAGGGAGAACCTGCTTGTTCTTTTTCTCGTTTTTTCTTTCCCGATATCTAGAAGAAAGATTTCAAAGTTGCCTGCAAATATACGTCTTTTCATGTTCAGTCAAAGCATTTTTCTAGTATCTTCCACATTGAAAACTATAAAAAAGTACTAAATATAAACTTTTTATCTCATTTCCACCATCTTACACAAATAAATTATATATCTTTGCACGAATTTTGAAAGAAAATAGATATAAAACATTTTTTATGATTAACCCAATTGTTAAGACGATCGAGCTTCCTGATGGCAGAACCATCACACTCGAAACGGGAAAGCTGGCAAAACAGGCAGACGGTTCTGTAATGCTTCGTATGGGTAACACCATGCTTCTTGCTACTGTTTGTGCCGCTAAGGACGCAGTTCCCGGAACAGACTTTATGCCCTTACAGGTAGAGTACAAAGAAAAATTTTCCGCATTCGGACGTTTTCCCGGCGGTTTCACTAAGCGTGAGGGACGCGCCTCTGATTACGAGATCCTCACTTGCCGCCTTGTCGACCGTGCTCTCCGCCCTCTATTCCCTGATAATTTCCACGCAGAAGTATATGTAAATATCGTTCTCTTCTCTGCAGATGGAGTTGACATGCCGGATGCATTGGCAGGTCTTGCTGCTTCTGCTGCATTGGCAGTTTCTGATATTCCCTTCAACGGACCGATTTCTGAAGTACGTATTGCACGTTTGGACGGACAGTTCGTTATCAACCCCACTTTCGAACAGTTGGAAAAAGCCGACATGGATCTGATGGTAGGTGCTACCTACGAAAACATCATGATGGTGGAAGGTGAGATGAGCGAAGTTTCAGAACTTGATTTGCTGGAAGCCATGAAAGTTGCACACGAAGCTATCAAGGTTCAGTGTAAAGCTCAGATGGAACTAGCTGAAGAGGTTGGCTCTACTGTAAAACGTGAATATTGCCACGAAGTGAACGATGAAGAACTTCGCAAAGCCATTCACGATGCTTGCTACCAAAAAGCTTATGCGGTTGCAGCTTCAGGCAACAACAACAAGCACGAACGCATGAATGCTTTCAATGCTATCTGCGAAGAATTCAAAGCACAATTAGGTGAAGAAGAATTGGCAGAAAAGGGTTCTCTTATTGATCGTTACTACCACGATGTAGAAAAAGAAGCCATGCGTCGTTCTATCCTCGATGAAGGCAAACGTCTTGACGGTCGTAAAACAAACGAAATTCGTCCTATCTGGTGCGAAACCAGCTACTTGCCTGGACCTCACGGATCTGCCATCTTCACACGTGGTGAGACACAATCTTTAACTACCGTTACTTTAGGAACGAAGTTAGACGAAAAAATCATCGACAACGTACTGGAACACGGCAAAGAACGTTTCTTGTTACACTATAACTTCCCCCCGTTCTCTACAGGTGAAGCGAAAGCTCAACGCGGTGTAGGTCGTCGTGAAGTTGGTCATGGTCATTTGGCATGGCGTGCTTTGAGAGGACAGATTCCTGCTGGCTACCCCTATGTAGTACGTGTAGTTTCTGATATCCTTGAGTCCAACGGTTCTTCTTCCATGGCTACCGTATGTGCCGGAACATTGGCATTGATGGATGCTGGTGTTAAAATCAACAAACCGGTATCAGGTATCGCAATGGGATTGATTAAGAATGCAGGCGAAGACAAATATGCCGTACTGTCTGATATCCTCGGAGACGAAGATCACTTGGGCGATATGGACTTCAAAGTAACCGGAACCAGAGATGGTATCACAGCTACTCAGATGGATATCAAGGTAGATGGTTTGTCATACGAAATTCTGGAAAAAGCATTATTGCAAGCCAAAGAAGGTCGCGAACATATTCTGGCCAAAATTACCGAATCTCTAGCAGAGCCTCGTGAAGATTTGAAACCGCATGCTCCGCGCATTGAGACCATGACGATTCCTAAAGAATTCATTGGTGCTATCATTGGCCCTGGTGGAAAGATCATCCAAGGTATGCAAGAAGAAACCGGTGCAACAATCACTATTGAAGAAGTTGACAATATCGGTAGAATCGAAATTGCCGGAACCAATAAAAAATGTATCGACGATGCAATGCGCATCATCAAAGGAATAGTAGCAGTACCCGAAGTAGGCGAAGTTTACAAAGGTAAAGTACGCTCTATCATGCCTTACGGTGCATTCATTGAATTCTTACCGGGCAAGGACGGTTTGCTCCACATTTCAGAAATTGACTGGAAGCGTCTCGAAACAGTAGAAGAAGCCGGCATCAAGGAAGGTGATGAGATAGACGTGAAGTTGCTCGACATCGATCCTAAGACTGGTAAATTTAAACTTTCTCGTAAGGTTTTGTTGCCAAGACCAGAAAGACAAGAAAGAGCAGAGAAGGAATAAGAAACTTCTTATACCTTATTATACTAAGCCCGACAGAAATTCTGCCGGGCTTACTTTTTGTCAAACCTCTCAGGTCGGAATCAAAAAACGAAGACCAATGTTTGCATATTACAAAAAGAATATGTTGCTTTGCCATGGTAATTATTTAATCTCATCAAGAACCTTAAAATGCCTGATACTGGTGATTTCCATACCATGAACCTCTTTTCTCGTTTTTTCCAGGAAAACCAAGAAAAGTTTCTATCTTTTGCTTACTCTTACCTCCGAAACAAGGAAGAAGCAGAAGACTTGCTCATGGAATCCATGATATCTTTATGGGAAAACCGCAACCGTTGGGAAAAAGACAGCAACCTTCATGCCTTACTCTTAACCATTATTAGAAACAAAGCACTCAACCTTTTAGAACACAAGCAAGTACGCCTACGAGCAGAAGAAGATATCAACAACCACAACCAACGTGAGCTGGGCCTACGTATATCCACCTTAAAGGCATGTGAACCAGATCAGATATTCAATACCGAAATACAACATATCGTCCATAAAGCTTTGGAAGAAATGCCTATTCAGAGTCGAACTATCTTCATGCTGAGTCGTTACCAAAACCTGCCGAACAAACAAATTGCCGAGCAATTGAATATCTCTCTTAAAACAGTGGAAGCCCATATCACCAAAGCACTGCGAATCCTGCGGCTGGAACTAAAGGATTACCTCGCCTCCCTACTCTTATAAGTTATCTGTGAATTGTTAAAAAACAAACTTTATCAAAAAAAAACGTCTCTTTTTGATAGGGTTACTGTAAGCTGTCCGGTTATATATACAGAAAGGGAGGAAAAGCCCTTGATATAACTCTTAGCAACTTACAAAATGATGAATCAAGAACTATTATATAAGTATTTCAAAGGCATTGCTTCTATAGAAGAAGAAAAGAAAATTCTTGACTGGATAGATCTTTCCGAAGCAAACCGGGAAGCTTTCCTGAAAGAACGCATGCTTTATGATATATCGATCTTCTCAACGAAGCAAGACTCCCCAAAAAAGAAAACAATCCAGTTCAGACCCATACTTCGTTGGACTACCCGCATAGCAGCCGCTATGATCATAGGTATCTGTGGCTATTTTATAGCAACTGATTATCTATACAACAAAGGCGCACACTTGCAAACCATCACCGTACCCGCCGGACAGCGT
This sequence comes from uncultured Bacteroides sp., assembly GCA_945607605.1. Classification (GTDB taxonomy): domain Bacteria; phylum Bacteroidota; class Bacteroidia; order Bacteroidales; family Bacteroidaceae; genus Bacteroides. The sequence goes on along the minus strand of CALYZE010000056.1, from coordinate 692 downwards.
GCTCAAATCACTCTCGCAGATGGAACGCATGTATGGTTGAACTCCAAATCAACTTTGACTTACGCCAGCAACTTCGGTCGCAAAGAACGCAATGTACAACTGGACGGTGAAGCCTACTTTGAAGTATCAAAGAATCGAAGCATTCCTTTCTATGTACACACAGAAATGCATAATGTGAGAGTGGTAGGGACGTCTTTCAACGTTTGTGCTTACAAGGGTAGTAAAGAGTTTGAAACCACCTTGGTAGAAGGAATTGTGGATATTTATCCTTCCTGCAACAGCCAAGTCATTACCCGTTTGCAGAAAGATGAATTCTTTGCCAACTATGACGGACATCTTAAGAAGACCATTCTCCCTTCTTACGAATATCTGCGTTGGAAAGAAGGTTTGTATTGTTTCGACGATGTTCCGTTCAGTGGCATCATAGACAAACTGGAAAAGTATTACAATGTACAAATTACCGTGACCAGTTCCAAACTGTTGAATCACGAAGGACTCACCGGAAAGTTCAGAGAGCAGGACGGCATTGAGCACATCTTGCGAACGATCTCCAAAGATCACCCGTTCAACTTCACTACCAATGAAGCCAAAGATTCGATATTCATATATGAAAAATAAAAACCTTTAAATTTAGTACGAACCTTTAAAACCAAATGATCATATGAAAGTATAGAAGAAACAGTCAAAATTAC
>CALYZE010000055.1 GCA_945607605.1 uncultured Bacteroides sp. | reverse complement strand
ACAATTCTTCTCCCTCTTTAGGAGGACGAGGGGTCAAAATTAAAAGCTTATGTTAGTCGATTTAACAGTAAAAGAGTTTTTGAATAAAGTAGCGGGCAGTGATCCCGTTCCCGGCGGTGGAAGCGTTGCCGCATTGAATGGTGCCATTGCTTCTGCTTTGACTGCTATGGTTGCCAACCTCACGCTTGGAAAGAAAGATTACGAGCTTCATGAGGAACTGATGCGCCATATTTCCGAGGTTGCTTTGCAGCAGAAAGAGTGGTTTGTCTTAGATGTAGACTGTGACTCCGAAGCCTACAACGATGTATTTGCTTGCTTCAAGATGCCCAAGGCAACGGAGGAAGAGAAAGCGGTGCGCAGTGCTGCCATTCAGGAGGCTACCAAGCATGCGGCTCTTGTACCCATGCAAGTGGCACGCAATGCTTATAAACTAATGACAATCATTATGGATGTTGCTCGTTTGGGCAATCGGAATGCCGTGACAGATGCTTGTGTGGCCATGATATCTGCCCGTGCAGCCGTATTGGGTGCTTTGTTGAACGTGCGTATCAACCTCGGCTCTTTGAAAGACAAAGAGTTCGTAGCGCAACTCCAGCAGGAAGCGGATGAGCTGGGGCAGCTTGCCTGCGCGAAGGAAAAGGAATTATTGGAGGCTATCAATCAGGAACTGAAAGTATGAACAATGTCTATTATGTAGGTTCGGGTGAGCTCACTTTCAACCTCATCGAACGTATCCTTAACGAGAATTTGAAGCTGGAGCTGGCTCCCGAAGCCAAGCAGCGGATCCAAAAGTGTCGGGATTATCTGGATCGGAAGATTGCGGAGTCTGATGAACCGTTGTACGGAATTACGACCGGGTTTGGTTCGTTGTGCAGCAAGAATATCTCTCCCGGCGAGTTGGGAACTTTGCAAGAAAACTTGATCATGAGCCATGCTTGCAGTGTGGGGGAGGAAATTCGTCCGGTCATCATTAAATTGATGTTACTACTCAAGGCGTATGCTCTTTCATTGGGACATAGTGGAGTGCAGGTCATTACCGTACAGCGTATTCTCGATTTCTTCAATAATGATGTCATGCCCATCGTTTATGACCGTGGCTCGTTGGGTGCTTCCGGCGATCTTGCTCCTCTTGCCAATCTTTTCCTGCCTCTTATCGGTGCAGGCGATGTTTACTACAAAGGTAGAAAGCGTGAGGCGATCAGTGTGCTCGATGAATTTGGTTGGGAGCCTGTTAAATTGATGAGCAAAGAAGGATTGGCTCTGCTCAATGGAACGCAGTTTATGAGTGCCAATGGTGTATTTGCTATCCTCAAAGCTTTTCGTCTTTCTAGAAAGGCCGATCTCATCGCTGCCCTTTCTCTCGAAGCTTTTGACGGTCGTATCGATCCTTTCATGGATTGCATTCAGCAAATCCGTCCGCACAAAGGGCAGATTGAAACAGGTGATCATTTTCGTAAACTATTGGAAGGCAGTGAGCTGATTGCTCGCCCCAAAGAACATGTGCAAGATCCTTATTCTTTCCGCTGCATCCCGCAAGTACACGGAGCCACGAAAGATGCCATTCGTTACGTCGCTTCCGTCTTGCTGACTGAAATCAATTCTGTAACGGATAATCCCACTATCTTCCCCGATGAAGATCGTATTATTTCCGGAGGTAACTTTCACGGACAACCTCTTGCCATTTCTTATGATTTCCTAGGCATTGCTCTTGCTGAATTGGGGAATATTTCTGAACGTAGAGTAGCTCAACTCATCATGGGCCTGCGCGGACTTCCCGAGTTTTTAGTAGCCAACCCCGGTTTGAACTCAGGATTTATGATACCGCAGTATGCAGCAGCCTCCATGGTGAGCCAGAATAAAATGTACTGTTATGCTGCCAGCAGTGATTCCATTGTTTCCAGCAATGGGCAGGAAGATCATGTCAGTATGGGTGCCAATGCAGCCACTAAACTGTATCGCATCATGGATAATTTGGAACACATCCTTGCGATTGAACTGATGAATGCTGCTCAAGGTATTGACTTCCGCCGTCCACTGAAAACGTCTCCTATGCTGGAACGCTTCCTGCACGAATACCGCAAAGAAGTCCCTTTTGTGAAGGATGATATTGTGATGTACAAAGAAATTCACAAAACCGTTGCTTTTCTCAATCGAACCAAACTTGACTGCTAATAACTTCCCAATAAATCTACCGGAAGTATAATTTTTATTAATCTAAGGAAGAAAAGGGAGGAAACTCAATTGGAGAATTGAGTTTTCTTCCTATATTTGTCCCGCTTTATTCCAATAATGGATAAAACAACATCAGTTTTTAAGTTTTTAATAAAGGAGCAAACATGGGTGGACAAATAAAATATCCCGTAGCACGGCTGGCATTGCGAGAGCGAATTGTCGATGTGGCCGTAAAATCATTTTCAATACATGGAATCAAGAGCATAACCATGGACGATATTGCCGCTTCTTTGGGTATTTCTAAGCGTACTCTGTATGAAGTTTTCCCAGACAAAGAGACGCTGCTCGAAGAGTGTATTCTGAAAGAACAGCAAGAAGCGGATGTGTTTATTCAAAAAGTTTTAAAGACTTCAAGCAATGTATTGGAAGTTTTATTGAAGTGTTATCTGCGCAGCATTGAAAAGTTTCATGCAACCAATAAAAGATTCTTTGAGGATATTAAAAAATATCCCAGAGCGTATGAATTGATGAAGCGTGATAACAATCGTAGTTCGGAAGATACCATTCGTTTTTTCAAAGAAGGAGTGACGCAGGGGATATTCCGTGATGATGTGAACTTTGCCATTATCAATTTGTTGGTACGTGAGCAGCTGGATCTGCTGATGAATACTGACCTCTGTGACCGATATTCATTCTTGGAAGTGTACGAGTCCATCATGTTTACGTTTTTGCGTGGTATTTCCACAGAGAAGGGAGCTTCCGAACTGGAAATCTTTATTCGTGAATACCGTACGAAGCATATCCTAAACGATGAGGATGAAAAATAATAAACAACTAAATCAAGTTACGAATTAATTTATGAAGATGCAGAAAACTTGGGTAGGTAGAGTGTTGCTATTGACAATCGCTTTACTGCTTGTCGGTGGCTATACGCAAGCACAGGAGACAATAGATACCCTGACCCTGAACCTTGACAAAGCTTTGGAGATTGCTCTAAGCGACAATCCCACCATAAAGGTGGCAGATGAAGAGATTGCTTTGAAAAAAGTGGCTCATAAGGAAACTTGGCAAAGCTTGCTGCCACAAGCGAGCCTTGATGGCACCTTGAATCATACCATTACCGCTGCGGAGATGAATCTTGGTGGGCAGTCGTTCAAAATGGGTATGGATAATTCAAATACGGTAATGGGAGTGCTCAATATCAGTTTGCCTATTTTTGCCCCCGGTGTGTATAAAGCGATGTCTTTGTCCAAAACCGACATTGAACTGGCGGTAGAGAAGTCACGTGCTTCTCGACAAGATTTGGTAAACCAGGTGGCTAAAGCCTATTATCAACTGATGTTGGCGCAAGATTCTTACGAGGTGTTGCAGAAAAGCTATCAGCTTTCGGAAGAGAATTACAACATCGTCAATGCCAAATTCCAACAGGGTGCTGTGAGTGAGTTTGACAAAATTAGTGCGGAGGTGCAGATGCGTAGTATCAAACCAAATGTAATTTCAGCAAACAATGCGGTGGTATTGTCCAAGTTGCAACTGAAAGTATTGATGGGAATTACCACCGATCTTGATATTAAGATTGACGATAACCTGACGAACTACGAAGCCACTTTATTTGCCAACGAACTTATTGATTTGGATACGAACTTGGCATACAACACTACGATGAAGCAACTGGACTTAAATGGCAAGATGCTTAAGCAAAATATCAAGCAATTGCGCACCAACTTTATGCCTACTTTGGGTATGAATTATTCGTATCAATATCAGTCTTTGTATAATGATAATTGGAATTTATTTAATTACAACTGGGGGGGAAGTTCCTCGCTAGTCTTCAGCTTGAGCATTCCTTTGTATAAGGCCAGCAATTTTACGAAACTGAAATCAAATCGCATTCAGATGAGGCAGTTGGAACAGAATCGTATGGATACGGAACGTAAGCTGAACATGCAGGTAACAAGTTTCCAGAAAAACATGGCAGCTAGTTCCGAACAAGTGGTCAGCAATCGCGAAAACGTGATGCAAGCACAAAAGGCGGTTCAAATTGCGGGCAAACGCTATGAAGTAGGTAAGGGTACGGTACTCGAATTGAATACTTCGCAAGTGCAGCTCACTGAGGCTGAATTGACTTACAATCAATCTATCTATGACTATCTGGTAGCGAAGGCTGACCTTGATCAGGTATTGGGGAAAGATTATGTGAGAATGGAAAATGAGAAGTAAAGAATGCAAAATGAAGTATATAAATAAGAACAATCATATGAAAAAAGGTTTTCAATTAATCGCCCTGCTGGCTGTTGCAATGCTGGGCTCATGTAGCGGTGGCAAAGACAAAGCTGCATCAGTGGAAGTGGACGAGAAGCCGAGAGTGAAGTTGGCAGAAGTAGAGGCTCGTTCTGTAGAACAGATTCAGGAATATACGGCTACCGTAGAGGCTGAAGTGAAGAATAACATTGCTCCTTCTTCTCCGGTACGTATTGATCGTATTTGGGTGGAAGTAGGCGATCGCGTTGCCAAAGGACAGAAGTTGGTAAGCATGGATGCGGCCAATTTGAAGCAGATTAAGTTCCAGTTGGATAACCAAGAGATTGAATTTAAGCGGATGGACGAGTTGTATAAAGTGGGAGGTGCTTCCAAGTCTGAGTGGGATGCTGCTAAGATGGCTTTGGACGTAAAGGAAACAGCCTACAATAACTTGCTGGAAAATACTTCTTTGCTGAGTCCTATCCATGGCGTGGTGACTGCTCGTAACTATGATAGCGGTGACATGTATGGTGGAGGTGATCCTGTACTGGTGGTAGAACAAATTACTCCGGTGAAACTGCTGATCAATATTTCCGAGACTTATTTTACGCAAGTGAAAAAGGGTTCACCCGTATCTTTGAAGGTAGATGTATATGGTGATGAGGAGTTTGAGGGTACTATCAGTTTGGTTTATCCTACTATTGACTCTAATACACGTACGTTCCCTGTTGAGATCAAACTCGCCAATAGAGACCAGAAAATACGTCCGGGTATGTTTGCCCGCGCAACGCTCAATTTCGGTATAAAAGAAAATGTGGTTGTACCTGACTTGGCTATTGTGAAACAATCGGGTGCCGGCGACCGCTATGTATATGTGTATAAGGACGGCAAAGTATCCTATAATAAAGTGGAATTGGGACGTCGCATGGGTGCGGAATATGAATTACTTTCCGGTGTGCCCAATCATTCACAAGTCGTAATAGCCGGACAAACGAAGTTGGCTAACGGCATGGAGGTAGAGGTTGAAAAATAATGATCACTAAACACTAATCAAATGAGTTTATACGAAGGTGCGGTTAAGAAACCGATTATGACCTCGCTCTGCTTTTTAGCAGTAGTGATATTTGGTCTGTTTTCTTTGTCCAAATTACCTATCGACTTGTATCCGGATATCGATACAAATACGATTATGGTGATGACGGCCTATCCTGGAGCGAGTGCTTCGGATATTGAGAATAATGTGACCCGTCCGTTGGAAAATGTTTTGAACTCAGTCAGTGACTTGAAGCACATCACTTCCCGTTCTTCGGAGAATATGTCTTTGATTACATTGGAGTTTGAGTTCGGTAACGATATTGACGTGCTGACAAACGATGTCCGCGACAAGTTGGATATGGTAAGTTCATCTCTGCCGGATGATGTGGAAAATCCCATTATCTTCAAGTTTAGCACAGACATGATTCCTATTGTGTTGCTTTCGGTACAGGCCAATGAAAGTCAGGCGGCTCTTTACAAAATTTTGGATGACCGTGTGGTAAATCCGTTGGCACGTATTCCCGGTGTAGGTACGGTGTCTATCAGTGGTGCGCCGCAACGTGAGATTCAGGTATATTGCGATCCTTATAAGTTGGAAGCATACAACCTGAGTGTTGAGACTATTAGTTCCATTATCGGAGCCGAGAATAGAAATATTCCGGGTGGTAACTTCGACATCGGTAATGAGACTTACTCCTTGCGTGTGGAAGGAGAATTTGATGATTCACGCCAGTTAAAGGATATTGTAGTAGGGACTCATAATGGGGCGAATGTTTATCTGCGTGATGTGGCCAAAGTAGTGGATACGGTGGAAGAACGTGCGCAGGAGACTTACAATAACGGTGTACAAGGTGCTATGATTGTGGTACAAAAGCAGTCGGGGGCCAACTCCGTTGAAATCTCAAAGAAGGTACAACAAGCACTTCCTCGCTTACAGAAAAATCTGCCGAGTGACGTGCAACTGGGTGTAATTGTAGATACGTCTGATAATATTTTGAATACAATTGATAGTTTGACAGAGACGGTAATGTACGCATTGTTGTTTGTGGTTATCGTAGTATTCCTCTTCTTGGGGCGTTGGCGCGCTACCTTGATTATCTGTATTACGATTCCGCTTTCATTAATTGCTTCGTTCATTTATCTGGCAATTTCAGGAAATACCATTAATATCATATCGCTTTCTTCTCTGTCTATTGCCATCGGTATGGTGGTGGATGATGCCATCGTGGTGTTGGAGAACGTGACTACGCATATTGAGCGAGGCTCTGACCCGAAACAAGCGGCTGTACACGGAACGAATGAGGTGGCTATTTCTGTGGTGGCTTCTACGTTAACCATGATTGCTGTATTCTTCCCGTTGACGATGGTGAGCGGTATGTCTGGAGTACTCTTCAAACAGTTGGGTTGGATGATGTGTGCCATTATGTTTATTTCAACACTGGCTGCCTTGTCTCTGACACCGATGCTCTGTTCGCAGTTACTTCGTGTGCAGAAGAAACAATCGAAGCTCTTTTCGATGTTCTTCAAGCCGATTGAGCGAGCACTTGATGGATTAGATAGTGGATATGCACGTATGTTAAACTGGGCGGTTCGCCATCGTTTCATTGTACTTCTGGGTTGTGTGGTGTTCTTTATACTCAGTTTGCTAAGTGCCAAAACAGTGGGTACGGAGTTCTTCCCGGCGCAGGATAATGGACGTATTGCGGTTCAATTACAGTTGCCAATTGGCTCTCGTAAAGAAATGGCACAGGAGGTTTCAGAAAAGCTGACCAATCTGTGGCTGAATAAATACAAGGGAGTCATGAGGGTGTGTAACTATACGATCGGACAGGCTGACTCAGACAACACGTGGGCGTCTATGCAGGACAATGGTTCACACATCATATCCTTCAACATTAGTTTGGTAGATCCGGGTGATCGTACAATTACGTTGGAAAAAGTCTGCGACGAGATGCGTGATGATCTTAAGAAGTATCCTGAATTTAGCAAGGCACAGGTTATCTTAGGCGGTAGTAGCTCAGGTATGTCTGCTCAGGCATCTGCCGACTTTGAGGTGTATGGATATAGTATGGAAGAAACAGATAGCGTTGCTGCCAACTTGAAGCGTGAATTGCTGAAGGTGAAGGGAGTATCTGAAGTGAATATCAGCCGTAGCGATTATCAACCCGAATATCAGGTTGATTTTGATCGCGAGAAGTTGGCATTGCATGGATTGAACTTATCTACTGCGGCTACTTATCTGCGTAACCGTATCAATGGTGCCACTGCTTCAAAATACCGTGAAGACGGTGACGAGTATGACATCAAAGTACGTTATGCTCCTGAATTCCGTACAAGTCTGGATGCAATCGAAAATATTCTGGTGTATAATCCTCAGGGTGAAGGCGTTCGCATTAAAGACGTTGGAACAGTAGTGGAACGTTTTGCTCCGCCTACCATTGAGCGTAAAGACCGTGAACGTATCGTAACCGTATCTGCCGTTATCTCCGGTGCGCCTCTGGGTAATGTAGTAGCTGCAGGTAACACGATTATCGACAAGTTGGATATTCCATCGGATGTCACGATTCAGATTTCCGGTTCGTTCGAAGACCAGCAAGATTCGTTCCGCGACTTGGGTACGTTGGGTATATTGATTATCATCCTCGTGTTCATAGTCATGGCGGCACAGTTTGAGTCGTTGACTTATCCGTTCATTCTGATCCTTTCCGTTCCTTTTGCGATGAGTGGAGTGTTATTGGCTCTGTTTATTACAAATACTACGCTGAGTGTCATGAGTTTACTGGGAAGTATCATGTTGATTGGTATTGTGGTGAAGAATGGTATTGTACTCATTGACTATACCATCCTCTGCCGTGAGCGAGGCCAGTCGGTGTTGAATGCGGTAGTTACAGCGGGCAAGAGTCGTCTGCGCCCGGTATTGATGACTACCATGACTACTGTTCTCGGTATGATTCCAATGGCCATGAGTACGGGACAAGGAGCTGAAATGTGGAGCCCGATGGCGATTGCAGTTATTGGAGGTTTGATCGTTTCTAGTATTCTGACCCTGATCTATGTTCCGACCATGTACTGTGTTTTTGGGGGTGTGGGCATTAAACGCCAGCGCCGCAAAATGCACAAGCAGCTGGATGCTGATTTGAAAGAACAAGAAGAGGGATAAATAAATAATTTGTGTAATCCTATAATATATAGATATGAAATCCGTATTAATCACATTTGACCAAGCGTACTACGAACGCATCATTGCTACTCTAGACCGACTGAACTGTCGCGGCTTTACGCATTGGGAGCAAGTACGCGGACGCGGTTCTAAAACAGGTGAACCGCATTATGGCAGTCATGCATGGCCTTCCATGTGTTCTGCTATCCTCGCGGTGGTAGAGGATGAAAGGGTAGATCCTTTATTGGAAATCTTGCATAAAATGGACAAACAGACTGAACAGTTAGGACTGCGAGCGTTTGTGTGGAATATAGAAAGGGCGATTTAATTCATTCTATTTTCTTATAACGTAATTATCCCCGAAGTAAAAAGATACCTACTTCGGGGATAATTCTTTTTTGTACAGGGTGATTTTTTTCATCCTATTCTCTATCTTTGCGCCTGAATTAGTTATGGAAAAGAATGTATTGAAATATACGGGCCGATTGATACTCATAGTGATGGTGATGCTATTGCTGATGCATTTGTTGCCGGAAGTGAAGATAGGCGGACATGTGATGAGGCATGTAGATCTTCTGGGAGACGTGCGCCGCGTTTCGGAACCGGTTACTGAACCGGACAGTTTGCTTCCTCCTCCTCCCAAAGTAAAGCCGGCTTTTGTGGATACTTGTCGAGCGGGGATGACTTGTGTGGAAGATTATAGTGATTCGACCATGCGTGGTATGACTCATTTCTATCAAGCTCTTGATGAACTTTCGAAGAATCCCCGTCCTGTACGCATCGCCTATTTCGGTGATTCGTTCATTGAAGCTGATATCTTAACTGCCGATTTGAGGGAGATGCTTCAGAAGCGTTTTGGCGGTTGTGGAGTGGGATTTGTGACCATCACTTCTATGACGAGTGGTTATCGCCCTACGGTACGTCACACCTTTGGAGGATGGCACAGTCACAGTGTGACGGATTCAGTTTACTTTGATCGCAGCAAACAGGGGGTCTCCGGCCATTACTTTGTTCCGAATGAGGGTGCTTATGTAGAACTGAGGGGACAGAGTAAGTATGCTTCGCGTTTGGATACTTGCCAACGTGCCAGCATTTATTTCTTTAATCGAGGAGAAGCGGCTTTGTCTGTGCGTGTGAACCGTGGTGAGACGGACACGGATACTTTTATGCCTACCGGTGAATTGCAGGAAATGAAGGTGAACGGTGCTATCGGATCTGTTCGGTGGACCGTAGAGCGCGCTGATTCTACTCTTTTCTATGGGCTTGCTATGGACGGCACATCTGGCATTGTGCTAGATAACTTCTCCTTGCGCGGCAGTTCCGGACTTTCCTTACGCTCGGTTCCCGCATGGATGTTGAACGGGTTTAATGAACAGCGTCCTTATGATTTAATTATCCTGCAGTATGGATTAAATGTGGCTACGGAACGCGGACGGAACTACGACCGTTACGCTGCGGGTATGCAGACTACCTTGAAACATTTGAAGGAAGCTTTTCCTCAGGCGGGCATTCTGGTTGTCAGTGTGGGTGACCGTGATTATAAGACTGCCGAGGGTGACTTGCGCACTATGCCCGGCATCAAGAATTTGGTACGTTATCAGCAAAATTTGGCAGCCGATGAGGCTGTGGCTTTTTGGAATCTCTTCGAAGCAATGGGAGGTGAAGGTAGTATGGCTAAGTTGGTGCATGCCAAACCTTCGATGGCTAATTATGATTATACGCACATCAACTTCCGTGGAGGTAAACATCTTGCAGGATTGTTGTATGAAGCATTGATCTACGGTAAAGAAAACTATGACAGGAGGCGTGCTTATGAAACGGAACCGTAGAGATTTACGATGGAACGATTTACTTATGGCGATGTGTTGCGCTGTGGGTATGCTGCTTGGGGGGATGCTACCGCTCCACGCTCAAGATAAACTTCCCGATTGCCCTCGTTTTCACGAGTCGGCATCTGATGGTGATACGCTTCGTATGTATGGACAGCGCACAGATACTGTAGTTATTCCACGCATCAAGTTCCCTACCGCTTTCCAGCAACTCAAAGAGAATGAATTGACGGATCATCTGGGCATTCTTAATCCTTTTTGGGAGAAGCTTCGCTTGATTCGGGCAGGGGCTTCGACTGATACCATTCGTGTGGTTCATGTTGGGGATAGTCATATTCGTGGACGGATTCTTCCCCGTACTACTGGGGACTTGTTGCAAGAGACCTTCGGTGCCTTATCTTATGCTGATGTCGGTATCAATGGTGCTTTTTGCATCACGTTTACCCGTTCTGATCGCATTGAAGATATTGCAGCTTTGCATCCCGATTTACTAATCCTTTCTTTTGGTACGAATGAAAGCCATAGTCGGCGTTACAACTCCCTGTTGCACTATCGTCAAATGGATGATTTGGTTCGGTTACTTCGTGAGCATCTGCCCGAGGTACCTATGATGATGACTACGCCTCCAGGCGCTTATGAGAGTTTTCGCCAGCGCCGGCGTCATCGTACGTATTCGATCAATCCGCGTACGGCCGTTGCTGTACAAACTATTCATAAATATGCCGATGAAAACGGATTAGCGGTTTGGGATTTGTATACTATTTTGGGAGGTGCACGCCGTGCCTGCCTTAACTGGCAAGAGGCCGGATTGATGCGTCCTGACCATGTGCATTACATGCCCGATGGTTATGTGTTGCAAGGTGAATTGTTTTACCAGGCCCTTCTAAAAGCTTACAATAATTATGTGGAATCTTAATCATTTTTTATCTGGTATAAACTTGGACTTCACTCGCTTGCAAGAGCTCTTTATGTATGACTCGCAAGCTCCTATGATTTTCAGCAGTGGCTTGTTCCTTTGGTTGTTTACGGCTTTTGTTGGGGTTTATTTACTTTTGCAACGTCGGACGACGGCTCGTTTGATGTTTGTTACGTTGTTTTCCTACTATTTTTATTATAAGAGCAGTGGCACGTATTTCTTCTTGCTGGCCCTTGTTACCGTATGTGACTTCCTGTTGGCTCATTTCATGGCTCGCACTACCATCCGGTGGAAACGCAAGATGTGGGTGATCTTGAGTCTCTCCGTTAATCTGGGGTTGTTGTGTTATTTCAAATATGCTAATTTTTTTTCTGATACCTTTGCTTCTCTTTTGGGCGGCTCTTTTACCACGATGGATATTTTTCTGCCGGTGGGAATCTCGTTCTTTACTTTCCAATCTTTGAGCTATACCATTGATGTGTATCGTAAAGAAATTAAACCGCTGACCAATCTTTTGGATTATGCCTTTTATGTCTCTTTCTTTCCGCAATTGGTAGCAGGACCCATTGTCCGAGCTAAGGATTTTATTCCACAGATTCGCCGTCCGTTGTTTGTCTCGAATGAGATGTTTGGTCGAGGAATATTCCTTATTGTGAGTGGACTTTTCAAGAAAGCGATCCTATCCGATTATATCAGTATCAACTTTGTAGAGCGTATTTTCGATAATCCTACTCTTTACTCCGGAGTAGAGAATTTGATGGGAGTTTATGGATATGCTTTACAAATTTATTGTGACTTTTCCGGGTATAGTGATATGGCTATTGGTATCGCTTTGTTATTGGGATTCCACTTCAATATAAATTTCGATTCTCCTTATAAATCAGCCTCTATTACGGAGTTTTGGCGAAGATGGCATATTTCACTTTCAAGTTGGCTGCGTGATTATCTGTATATTTCTTTGGGAGGTAACCGAAAAGGTAAGGTTCGTCAATATGCAAACTTGATTATTACGATGTTTTTGGGTGGTCTGTGGCACGGAGCTTCTTGGAATTTTGTACTGTGGGGCATGTTGCATGGCATTGCTTTGGCTGTACATAAGTTCTGGATGACGCTTGTGGGACGTAAAAAAGGAGAAGAAAGTCATGGCATTCGTCGTTTCTTCGGCATTCTTATCACTTTTCATTTTGTCTGTTTCTGCTGGATCTTCTTTCGTAATGCGGATTTTTCGACTTCTGTTGATATGTTGCGCCAGATATTCACCACTTTCCGTCCGCAACTCTTTCCACAATTAGTAGAAGGTTATTGGGAAGTATTTGCTTTGATGACTTTGGGCTATTTCCTGCATTTTGTACCCGACAGTTGGGAGCGTGCTTGTGCGAAAATTGTGATTCGTCTTCCCTTGCTTGGGAAGGCAATATTGGTGGTTGCCATAATTTATCTCGTCATTCAGATGAAAAGTTCGGAGATACAACCGTTCATTTATTTCCAATTCTAAACAAAGGTTTGCCGCTTTGGGTAGATGAAGTAGTCTTTATAGGACTACCCCAGGGTACTGCATGAATTGTTAGAGCTTTTTTGCTTGGTATTCTTCAGGGAAATTACGACTTGTTTGTTGGACCGATTTTTACTTTATCCTTTGCTGAGTAAAAGATTAATTATACATTTGCTGCATCATAATGCTGTTGAAAACGAATCTTATAGAGTTCTAATCGTATGAATCATAAAATATTCCTTGGTTTCGTAACCCTCTTTTTACTGGCTACTTCGGGACTTGTAGCTCAAAAGAAAATTTCTATTTTGGGTGATTCTTATTCCACTTTTTATGGGCATGTAACTCCTGAAACTAATCTTTGTTGGTATGGTGTGCCCGGTGAAAAGAAAGAAAATGATGTCAAGCAAGTAGAGGAAACTTGGTGGTATCGTTTTATAAATGAGAATGGATATAAATTGGAACGTAACAATTCTTATTCCGGCTCTACTGTTTGTCACACAGGATATGAGAAGCAAGACTATTCAGACCGATCCTTTGTAACGCGTATGGATAATTTGGGTAATCCCGATCTTATTCTCATTTTTGGAGGAACCAATGACAGCTGGGCAAAGGTTCCAATCGGTGAGTACCAATATAGCGATTGGAACCAGGCTGACCTTTATAAATTTCGTCCGGCCTTCTGTCAGTTGTTAGCGTACCTCATTGAGCGTTATCCTAAAGCTGAAATATTAAATATTACCAATTCTGAACTTTCAGATCATATTACTGAATCGATGGATGAAATTTGTCGTCATTATGGGATTACTAATGTTCTTCTCCGTGATGTGGACAAGCAGTGGGGACACCCTTCTGTGAAAGGAATGGCAAGTGTTAGTAGACAAATTGCGACTGTTATTCATAATCGCTCTTTTCTGTGTTGGCATTTTTAACCTTCTGTGTTGCGTATTTGATAGTTACAAATACGTTTGTTGGTTTCAGTTGCTGGTGATTGGGACTTTTAAGAAATTGATCCTTCTGTTGGCATTGAATAGTTTTCAATATTCTATTTGCTGGACTCCTTTTATTTAGGCTGTTATTTGAAGATATGTTGCAAAAGAGTGCATCTTCTCTATAAATGCAGAAGTAAGAAAGGAGCTTCGTTCCATAACGAAAATAAAGCACCCTAAACAGTTGATTGCAAATTTGATTTGGGAGAGCGCTTACTCTTATAGCACTTTCATCATTACTCGCATATTTTTATTGCCAATCAATAGAAGGGTGAATAGTAGTGATGAGAGCATATGGCATGATAGCATGAGAGAAAAATAGTACTAAACCTTTTTTTTCATCCATCCTTCCTCTACTTATCCGGATTTATCTTTTTATTATTCAAAAATCCAGTACTCACCCTT
>CALYZE010000054.1 GCA_945607605.1 uncultured Bacteroides sp. | reverse complement strand
TGCTAAAGGATTTCAGATAGACGAGGTAATGCTCGATTCCGTCATCGGAAAATACAAAGTGGGTTCTATTCTCAATGTACCCAATGGTGTAGCTCAGAGTGTAGAAAAATGGCAAGAAATTATCAAGCGTATTCAAGAGAAGTCAATAAAGGAAATCGGTATTCCTTGTATTTATGGAGTAGACCAGATACACGGCACCACCTATACGCTGGGTGGCACCTTCTTTCCACAAGGTATTAATATGGCTGCTGCTTTCAACCGTGAACTGACGCGTGAGGGGTCACGTATTTCCGCTTATGAAACCAAGGCTGGAAGCATTCCCTGGACTTATGCTCCGGTAACCGACTTAGGACGAGATCCGCGTTGGTCTCGTATGTGGGAAAGTTTTGGAGAAGATTGTTATGTTAATGCTGAAATGGGTCGTGAGTCTGTACTCGGTTTTCAAGGAGGTGATCCCAACCAAATCGGAGTCAATCATATAGCTGCCTGTATGAAACATTATATGGGGTATGGGGTTCCCGTTTCCGGTAAGGACCGAACTCCGTCTTCTATCACCGAACAAGATATGCGCGAAAAGCATTTTGCACCTTATCTTGAGATGGTGAGAAACGGTGCTCTTTCTGTAATGGTGAACTCTGCCATGAACAACGGTCTTCCTTTTCATGCCAACTACGAGCTCTTGACCAAATGGTTGAAGGAAGACCTCAACTGGGACGGTATGATTGTAACGGACTGGGCAGATATCAATAATCTCTATAGCCGTGATCACATTGCCAAGGATAAGAAAGAGGCTATCAAGCTTGCCATCAATGCAGGAATTGACATGTCTATGGATCCATACGATTGGAAGTTCTGCACGCTTCTAAAAGAGCTGGTGCAGGAGGGTGAAGTATCAATGAGTCGTATTGATGATGCGGTTCGCCGTGTGTTGCGACTGAAGTATCGTCTCAATCTATTTGATAAGCCTTATTATGATTTGAAAGATTTTCCTCTGTTTGGAAGTAAGGAACATGCCTCTGCTGCTCTCCAGGCTGCTGAGGAATCCTTGGTGCTTCTGAAAAATACAGATGATATACTACCGTTAGCAAAAGGTAAAAAACTATTGGTGACGGGTCCGAATGCCAATTCCATGCGTTGTCTCAACGGCGGCTGGTCTTATTCTTGGCAAGGTGATAAGGCTGATGAACATGCAGGGCAATACAATACGATTCTGGAAGCTTTCACTCATAAGTTTGGTGCGAACCATATTATCTATGAAGCCGGTGTTACCTATAAGCAAGGCGGTAATTGGTATGAAGAGAATGCTCCCGAAATTGAGAAAGCGGTTGCCGCTGCTGCCGCTGCCGACTATATTGTAGCCTGTATTGGCGAAAACTCTTATTGCGAAACTCCGGGGAACCTGTCGAATCTTTTCCTTTCTCAAAATCAACTCGATTTGGTGAAAGCTCTTGCCAAAACCGGAAAACCGATTATTCTTATTTTGAATGAAGGTCGCCCCCGCTTGATTGCAGATATTGAGCCGCTAGCCAAAGCAGTAGTCAACATTATGCTTCCGGGCAACTATGGTGGGGATGCTTTAGCAAACCTTGTAGCCGGTGACGCTAATTTCAGTGGCAAAATGCCTTTTACTTATCCAAAAGAAATCAACTCTTTGATTACTTACGATTACAAACCGTGCGAACACATAGGGAAGCAGATGGAAGGTGCCTATAACTACGATGCCCAAGTGTCTGTACAGTGGGCGTTCGGTTACGGTCTGAGCTACACGACTTTCGAGTATAGCAACCTGAAAGTTAACAAGTCGGACTTCAATGCCAGCGATGAATTGACCTTTACAGTCGATGTGAAGAATACCGGCAACCGTGTAGGCAAGGAAAGTGTTCTGTTGTTCAGCAGCGATCTTGTTGCTTCTCTGACTCCGGACAATCGTCGTCTTCGCGCTTTCGAGAAGGTAGAGTTGAAACCTGGTGAAACCCAAACCGTTACTTTGAAGGTAAAAGCTTCTGATCTTGCTTTTGTAGGATATGACGGAAAATGGATTTTAGAGAAAGGAGATTTCCGTATTCAGACTGGTAACCAAGTGTTGAATGTGGTTTGTACGGATACAAAGAAGTGGGAAACTCCTAATAAGTAAATTGTTTGAGTAAGATACTTTAGTAAAATCTCTCAATGAGTGCACTGTCAACAGGAAGAATGTGCTCATTGAGAGATTTTTTTGTCTTTTAAATGAGCATGCTGATGGTGAAAATAAATCTTTCTTAGCTTCTGTCATCTTTATGAAGAATAGAAAATAGTCTATTTGAACCGTTAAATCTATCTTTTTTTCTCTAATATTTTGTTGTAGAATAGATTATTTGTATCTTTGCACCGGAAATGGATGAAAGGTGGAGGGGCGATAAAGCTCCTCTTTTTCGTTCTTATAGGATTAATCTATGATAGAAAAGAAAACAGTTTGTCAGATTGTTGACGAGTGGCTGGAAGGAAAAGATTATTTTTTGGTGGAAGTAACCATCAGCCCGGGTGACAAAATTTTGGTGGAAATAGACCACAAAGAAGGAGTTTGGATTGAAGATTGCGTAGAACTGAGCCGTTACGTAGAGTCCAAATTAGATCGTGAAGAAGAAGATTATGAACTGGAAGTCGGTTCTGCCGGAATCGGACAACCGTTTAAAGTGCTGCAACAGTACATCAATCACATTGATAAAGAAGTGGAAGTGCTGACAAAGGACGGCCGCAAGCTCAGCGGTGTGTTGAAGGAAGTAGATGAAATGCATTTCGTGGTTGCTGTGCAGAAGAAAGTGAAAGAAGAAGGTGCCAAGCGTCCCAAACTGGTGGACGAGGACCTATCCCTGAAGTATGATGAGATAAAATACACTAAATACTTAATCAGTTTTAAATAAGACTATGGCCAAAAAAGAAGAAACTATCAGCTTGATAGATACATTTTCGGAATTCAAGGAACTGAAAAATATCGATAGGACCACTATGGTAAGTGTGCTCGAAGAGTCATTCCGTAGTGTAATCGCGAAAATGTTTGGCACCGATGAGAATTACGACGTAATCGTGAACCCGGATAAGGGTGACTTTGAAATATGGCGTAATCGTGAAGTAGTAGAAGACGCGGAACTTGAGAATCCGAATTTACAGATTACACTGTCGGAAGCACAGAAGATTGACGCGTCGTATGAGGTGGGTGAGGAGGTAACGGACGAAGTTATATTCGCCAACTTTGGTCGCCGCGCCATTCTAAATCTTCGCCAAACCTTGGCATCTAAGATTTTGGAACTGGAAAAAGACAGTGTCTATAATAAATACATTGATATGGTGGGTACCATCATCAACGCAGAAGTTTACCAGATTTGGAAAAAGGAAATGCTGCTGCTTGATGACGAAGGCAATGAGTTGCTGTTGCCTAAGACCGAACAGATACCGAGCGACTTCTACCGCAAGGGCGAAACAGCCCGTGCGGTAGTGGCTCGTGTAGACAACAAGAACAATAATCCGAAGATTATCTTGAGCCGTACATCGCCTGTGTTTCTTCAACGTTTGTTTGAGATGGAGGTACCTGAAATCAATGATGGACTAATTACCATTAAGAAGATTGCCCGCATCCCCGGTGAACGTGCCAAAATAGCCGTTGAGTCATACGATGACCGTATCGACCCGGTAGGAGCTTGTGTCGGTGTGAAAGGCAGCCGTATTCATGGTATTGTTCGCGAGCTCCGCAACGAGAATATCGATGTAATCAATTATACATCGAATATTCAGTTGTTTATACAGCGTGCCCTGAGCCCTGCTAAGATTTCTTCTATCCGTTTGAACGAGGAAGAACGTAAGGCAGAAGTGTTCTTGAAACCGGAAGAGGTGTCGCTGGCTATCGGTAAAGGCGGTTTGAATATTAAACTGGCCAGTATGTTGACTGAGTACACCATTGACGTGTTCCGTGAGTTAGATCAGGCGGTAGAGGATGAAGATATTTACTTGGATGAATTCCGCGACGAAATTGACGGTTGGGTAATCGACGCCATCAAGGCCATCGGAATTGATACAGCTAAAGCTGTGTTGAATGCCCCCCGTGAGATGTTGATTGAAAAGACGGACCTTGAAGAAGAAACGGTGGACGAGGTATTACGCATTTTGAAACAGGAGTTTGAAGAAGAGGGAAATGAATAGTGATCAGTGATTAGTGTTTAACCGCTAATCATTAATTACCGGGTGCCGCTTCTTTCTCCATTATTCATTAAATTTAAAGTATGACGATAAGGTTAAACAAAGTAACAAGAGATTTAAACGTAGGAATTACGACGGCCGTCGAGTTTCTGCAAAAGAAAGGATTTACCGTGGAGGCAAATCCAAATACGAAAATTACCGACGAGCAATTCGATTTACTCAAGAAGGAGTTTAGTACAGATAAGGACCTTAAGATAAAATCAGAGCGTTTCAGCCAAGAACGTCAAAGCAAGGACCGTAACAAAGCATCTGTGTCTATTGATGGCTATGAGAAGGAATCGCAGGAAAAGGCAAAACCGGAAGAAATAAAGACGGTGGTGCCGGAAGATGCTCGTCCGAAGTTTAAGCCTGTCGGCAAAATTGATTTGGATAAACTGAACCGCAGGCCTGCACCTGCTCAGGAGAAGGAGAAAGAAGTAGTAGAGAAGAATAAGAAGGAGGAAGAAGTCGTACCGGTTGTTGTGGAAGCCACAAAACCGGAGCTTGTAACTCAGCCTGCACCAAAACCCGCCCCCGTACCGGAACCCAAGCCCAACCCTCAGCCCGCACCGGTTGTTAAAGACGAACCCGCACCTGCTGTTGAGGTCAAAGAAGAACCTAAAAAGGAAAAAATGAAAGAAGTGCCAGCTCCGGCACCGGTAGCTGAGGAAGCTCCGGCCGAACAAGAGGAGAAAATAGAAAAAGAAGGAGAAGAAATCTTTAAGATACACCAGCCAGAATTTGTGTCGAAAATCAATGTGATCGGACAAATTGACTTGGCTGCGTTGAACCAATCTACACGTCCGAAGAAGAAATCGAAAGAAGAAAAACGGAAGGAACGTGAAGAAAAAGAAAAGGTTCGTCTGGATCAGAAGAAGCAGATGAAGGAGGCTATCATCAAGGAGATCCGCCGTGATGACAGCAAACAGAAAGATGCGAAGGATAATAGTGCTACTGATCCGAACAAGAAGAAGCGCGTTCGTATTAATAAGGAGAAGGTTGACATTAATAATGCTTCCAATTTCCAACGTGGAGGTAATGACCGTCCCCGTACTAATACTACCCCTGGTAGTAATCAACCGGGTGGAAACCAACACGGTAACAATGCTAATAAGAACCGTAATAAGGATCGCTTCAAGAAACCTGTCCTTAAGCAGGAAGTAAGTGAAGAGGATGTAGCAAAGCAGGTGAAAGAAACTTTGGCACGTCTGACGTCTAAAGGTAAGAATAAGGGTGCCAAGTATCGCAAGGAGAAGCGTAATATAGCTTCCAACCGTATACAAGAGTTGGAAGATCAGGAAATGGCAGAAAGCAAGATCTTGAAAATTACGGAATTCGTAACTGCCAACGAATTGGCAAGCATGATGAATATTTCCGTTACGCAGGTTATTGCTACGTGTATGAGTATAGGCGTCATGGTTTCTATCAATCAGCGTTTGGATGCTGAAACTATTAACTTGGTGGCCGAAGAATTTGGATTCAAGACCGAATATGTCAGTGCAGAAGTTTCTCAGGCTATCGTTGAAGAAGAAGATGTTGAAGAAGATCTGAAACCTCGTGCTCCGATTGTAACAGTAATGGGACACGTTGACCATGGTAAGACTTCGTTATTAGACTACATTCGTAAAGCAAATGTAATTGCTGGTGAAGCTGGTGGAATTACGCAGCACATTGGTGCCTATCATGTGACTTTGGAAGACCGTCGCCGCATTACGTTCCTCGATACTCCGGGTCACGAAGCGTTTACTGCTATGCGTGCTCGTGGTGCCAAAGCAACGGATATTGCGATTATCATTGTTGCCGCTGACGACAACGTGATGCCCCAAACTAAAGAGGCCATTAACCATGCTATGGCTGCAGGGGTTCCTATCGTATTTGCTATTAATAAGGTAGATAAGCCAACGGCCAATCCGGAGAAAATAAAAGAAGAGTTGGCTGCCATGAACTTCCTCGTAGAAGAATGGGGAGGTAAGTATCAGTCACAGGATGTCTCTGCAAAGAAAGGTTTAGGTATACCTGAATTGATGGAGAAAGTATTGCTGGAAGCCGAAATGCTTGATTTGAAAGCTAATCCAAATCGTCGTGCTACCGGTTCTATCATTGAATCTTCCTTGGATAAAGGACGTGGCTATGTGGCTACAGTATTGGTCTCTAACGGTACTCTGAAAATGGGAGATATCGTATTGGCAGGTACAAGCTATGGTAAAGTAAAGGCTATGTTCAATGAGCGTAATCAGCGAATGAAAGAGGCAGGTCCTTCTGAACCGGCTTTGGTATTAGGCTTGAACGGTGCTCCTGCTGCTGGTGATACATTTCACGTCATCGAAACTGAACAAGAAGCTCGTGAAATTGCTAATAAACGTGAGCAGTTACAGCGTGAACAAGGATTGCGTACTCAGAAGATGTTGACGCTCGATGAAGTAGGTCGTCGTCTGGCATTGGGTGACTTCCATGAACTTAATATCATTGTCAAAGGTGACGTGGACGGTTCTGTGGAGGCCTTGAGCGACTCTTTGATCAAGTTGTCTACTGAACAGGTGCAGATCAATGTAATCCACAAGGGTGTGGGTGCCATTTCCGAATCGGATGTGTCTTTGGCTGCCGCTTCAGATGCTATTATCGTTGGTTTCCAGGTACGTCCTTCAGGTGCTGCTGCTAAATTAGCAGAACAAGAAGGGGTGGATATCCGCAAGTACTCTGTTATTTACGATGCTATTGAAGAGGTTACGGCTGCTATGGAAGGTATGTTGGCACCGACATTGAAGGAGCAGATAACTGCAACCATCGAAGTTCGCGAGGTGTTCAACATTACAAAGGTAGGCCTTGTGGCAGGTGCTATGGTGAAGACCGGAAAGGTAAAACGCAGCGACAAGGCTCGTTTGATTCGCGACGGTATCGTGATCTTCACAGGCTCTATCAATGCCTTGAAACGCTTTAAGGACGATGTGAAAGAGGTAGGTACTAACTTCGAATGTGGTATCACTCTGACTAACTGTAACGATATCAAAGTGGATGACATTATAGAATCTTATGAAGAAATAGAAATAAAACAGACACTCTGATAACTGATATTTGACAATAATAAACGATGGGTAATTGATGGTTCGTAAAAGAAAGTTGTCAGTTATCCATTGTTAATTTATATAACTATGACATCTATAGACATTATTATTTTGGTAATAGTAGGGATAGGGACTGTGATTGGCTTTATGAAAGGCTTTGTGAAACAATTAGCCTCTCTGTTGGGATTGATTATTGGTCTTTTAGCTGCCAAAGCTTTGTATACTCCTTTGGCAGAGAAACTGTGCCCTACGGTGACAGACTCTATGACATTTGCACAGATATTGGCATTTATTATGATCTGGATAGCTGTGCCTTTGGCTTTCGCATTAGTGGCTTCGTTGCTTACTAAAGCGATGGAAGCCATCTCGTTAGGTTGGTTGAATCGGTGGCTGGGTTCCGGTATGGGAGCATTGAAATATCTTTTGCTGACGAGTCTGCTGATTGGTGTGATTGAGTTTGTCGATTCAAATAATACGCTGATTAATAAAACAAAAAAGGATGAGTCTGTGTTATATTATCCTATTGAATCATTTTCCGGGATATTTCTTCCCGCTGCCAAGCATATAACAGAACAATATATATTGAATAAATAATGCAACAAGAAGAACCCAATAAATATGTAAAGGAGCTTACCAAAGAGAAATACAAGTATGGTTTCACCACTGATGTACATACAGAGATTATTGAGTGTGGACTGAATGAAGATGTGGTACGACTCATTTCGGAGAAGAAAGGTGAACCGGAGTGGTTGTTGGAGTTCCGTTTAAAAGCGTATCGTCATTGGTTGACGCTGGAGATGCCTACATGGCCACATCTCCGTATTCCTGAGATAGATTATCAGTCTATTTCTTATTATGCCGATCCCACAAAGAAAAAAGAAGGTCCCAAGAGCATGGATGAAGTAGATCCAGAGCTAGTGAAGACATTCAATAAACTCGGTATTCCTTTGGAAGAGCAGATGGCGTTGAGCGGTATGGCAGTAGATGCTGTTATGGACTCCGTATCTGTGAAGACGACTTTCAAAGAAACGCTGATGGAGAAAGGAATTATTTTCTGTTCTTTCAGTGAGGCTGTTCGTGAGCACCCTGACTTGGTACAGAAATACCTTGCTTCGGTGGTTCCTTATCGTGACAATTTTTTTGCCGCATTGAATTCTGCTGTATTCTCTGACGGCTCGTTCGTATATGTTCCGAAAGGCGTACGTTGCCCGATGGAACTGTCTACTTATTTCCGTATCAATGCCCGCAATACGGGTCAGTTTGAAAGAACTTTGATTGTAGCGGATGATGATTCATACGTGTCTTATTTGGAAGGTTGTACCGCACCGATGCGTGACGAGAATCAATTGCATGCCGCTATTGTAGAAATTGTGGTACATGATCGTGCAGAGGTGAAGTACAGCACTGTTCAGAACTGGTATCCGGGAGATGCTCAAGGCAAAGGCGGTGTTTACAACTTTGTAACCAAGCGCGGTCATTGTAAAGGTGTGGACAGTAAACTTTCATGGACGCAGGTGGAAACTGGCTCGGCTATTACTTGGAAATATCCTTCCTGTATTCTCTCCGGCGATAATTCGACGGCTGAGTTTTACAGTGTAGCGGTAACTAATAACTACCAACAGGCTGATACAGGCACAAAGATGATACATCTCGGCAAAAACACCCGTAGTACGATTGTGAGCAAGGGTATTTCAGCTGGTAAGAGTGAGAATTCCTACCGTGGATTGGTGCGTGTAGCACAGAAAGCGGACAATGCTCGTAACTATAGTCAGTGTGACTCTTTGTTGCTTGGCAATAGATGTGGTGCACATACTTTCCCTTACATGGATATTCATAATGAAACGGCTATTGTGGAACATGAAGCTACAACCAGTAAAATCAGTGAAGACCAGATCTTTTATTGTAACCAACGTGGCATTTCTACAGAAGATGCTATTGGGCTGATTGTGAATGGTTATGCCAAAGAAGTACTGAATAAACTTCCGATGGAGTTTGCCGTAGAGGCGCAGAAACTATTGGCTATTTCGCTGGAAGGAAGTGTAGGGTAATTCATTGTTTGGCGATTTACTATTTACGGTTTGACTGTGTAAGCGCAGGGAGTAGATAGTGAAAAATCGGCAGATAGTTATAGATAGTAACAAAAAGGATTAAGTAATAAATTGTAAATAGTCAAATAGTAAATATAGCGATGTTAGAAATAAAAGACTTGCATGCCAACATCAATGGCAAAGAAATATTAAAGGGCATTAACTTGACCATCTGCGACGGTGAGGTGCATGCGCTGATGGGACAGAATGGTACCGGTAAGAGTACACTGAGTAATGTATTGGTGGGACACCCTTCTTATGAAGTGACACGTGGTTCAGTCATTTTTAACGGTAAAGACTTGCTAGCTATGAGTCCCGAGGATCGTGCTCATGAAGGTGTTTTTCTTTCTTTCCAGGCACCGGTAGAAATTCCGGGTGTTTCCATGGTAAACTTTATGCGTGCAGCTGTGAATGAGCAACGCAAGTATCGCCATTTGCCTATCTTATCTGCCAGTGAGTTTTTGAAACTGATGCGTGAAAAACGTGCCATTGTAGAACTGGACAATAAGCTTGCCAGTCGTAGTGTGAATGAAGGTTTCAGTGGCGGTGAGAAGAAGCGTAATGAGATCTTCCAAATGGCTATGCTCGAACCCTCTTTCGCTATTTTGGATGAGACGGATTCTGGTTTGGATGTAGATGCTTTGCGCATTGTAGCAGACGGCTTCAATCAATTGAAAACACAAAAAACCAGTGCCATGGTTATCACTCACTACCAACGTTTGTTGGATTATTTGAAACCTGATAAGGTGCATGTATTGCTTGGCGGTCGTATTGTAAAAAGCGGTGGCCCGGAATTAGCGAAAGAAATCGAGGCACGTGGATTTGATTGGATTAAGAAAGAAGCAGGAGAGATATGATTTATAAGTTTCGTAAATCATAGGTGTCATCAATCATAAATATAGAAATGAGTATAGAACAACAATATATAGATTTATTCTCCCAAGCGGAAGCCATGATATGTCGTCATAGTACTGAGGTGCTGAATGCACCGCGTGCTACTGCATTTGCCGACTTTGAGCGACTTGGCTTTCCTACCCGTAAACAGGAGAAGTATAAATATACGGATGTTAGCAAATTCTTTGAACCGGATTATGGATTGAATCTGAATCGACTGGAACTTCCCGTTAATCCTTACGAAGTATTTAAGTGTGATGTACCCAATATGAGTACAGCTCTTTACTTTGTAGTGAATGATGCTTTCTATAACAGGGCCTTACCAAAGTCAGAACTTCCGGAAGGAGTTATTTTTGGTAGCTTGAAAGAAGTGGCACAACAAAATCCGGAATTAGTAAAGAAGTATTATGGTAAGCTGGCAAAGACTTCAAAAGATGGGGTAACAGCTTTTAATACGGCTTTTGCTCAAGATGGTGTATTGTTTTATGTCCCCAAGAACGTAGTGGTAGAGAAACCGATTCAATTGGTAAATATCTTGCGCGGAGATGTGAACTTTCAGGTAAATCGTCGTGTCCTGATTATTTTGGAAGAAGGAGCACAGGCCTGTCTACTGGCTTGTGATCATGCGATGGATAATGTGAATTTCCTGGCGACACAGGTCGTAGAAATATTTGTGGGTGAGAATGCCCATTTTGATTTTTATGAATTGGAGGAGACTCATACCAGCACGGTGCGACTTAGTAACTTGTATCTGGAACAGGCTGCAAACAGTCATGTTCTGTTGAACGGAATGACGCTGCATAACGGAACTACCCGCAATACTACCCACGTGACTCTGGCAGGAGAATATGCTGAAGTGAACCTTTGTGGTATGGTTATTGCCGACAAGAATCAGCATGTAGACAACCATACTTCTATTGATCATGCTGTGCCCAACTGTAACAGCAATGAGCTTTATAAATATGTACTTGACGATCAAGCAGTCGGTGCTTTTGCCGGGCTGGTATTGGTGCGCCCTGATGCACAACATACCAATGCACAGCAAACTAACCGCAACTTGTGTGCTACCCGTGATGCGCAGATGTACACTCAGCCCCAGTTGGAAATCTATGCAGACGATGTGAAGTGTAGCCATGGTGCTACGGTAGGGCAACTCGATGAGAGTGCTTTGTTCTACATGCAACAACGTGGTATTCCGGCTCGTGAAGCACGATTGTTATTGATGTTTGCTTTCGTGAACGAGGTCATAGATACCATCCGCCTAGAGGCCTTGAAAGACCGCCTTCATTTACTGGTCGAAAAACGTTTCCGGGGTGAACTAAGCAGATGCCAAGGATGTGCCATTTGTAAATGATTGAATTAACTCACAAAGCCGATGAATCTACAAGAAATAAGAGCTGATTTTCCTATACTTTCCCGTGAGGTATATGGCAAGCCGTTGGTTTATTTAGATAACGGAGCAACCACTCAGAAACCTCGTTGTGTGGTAGATGGCATTATGGAAGAATATTATTCGGTGAATGCCAATGTACATCGCGGTGTGCATTATCTTTCTCAACAAGCTACGGAATTGCATGAGGCTTCGCGCGAGACAGTGCGAAAATTTATCAATGCCCGTAGTATCAATGAAATTATATTTACTCGCGGAACAACAGAGAGTATCAATCTATTTGTTACGAGCTTTGGTGAAGAGTTTATGCAAGAGGGAGATGAAGTGATTCTTTCCGTCATGGAACATCATAGTAATATTGTTCCTTGGCAACTACTTGCAGCAAAAAAAGGAATTGCCATTAAGGTGATTCCAATGAATGACAAAGGCGAACTTCTGTTGGATGACTATAAGAACTTGTTTTCCGAGCGTACGAAGGTGGTCAGTGTGACGCATGTTTCCAATGTGTTGGGGACAGTTAATCCTGTTAAGGAAATGATTGCTTTTGCTCATACGCAAGGGATTCCTGTTCTTATAGACGGTGCGCAGTCTATTCCTCATATGTCGGTAGATGTACAGGATTTGGATGCTGATTTCTTCGTTTTTTCCGGTCATAAGGTGTATGGACCTACCGGAGTAGGAGTCCTTTATGGCAAAGAAGAATGGCTAGATAAGCTACCTCCTTACCAAGGTGGTGGCGAAATGATACAGCACGTTTCTTTTGAAAGGACTACCTTTAATGAACTTCCGTTTAAGTTTGAAGCTGGTACTCCGGATTATATAGGCACTACAGGGCTTGCCAAAGCGTTGGATTATGTATCAAAAATCGGTATGGATAAGATCGCCGCTCATGAGCATGAGTTGACTGAATACGCTATGCAACAGTTGAAGGAGATTCCGGATATGCGTATCTTTGGAGAAGCTAAGGAGAAGGGAGGCGTTATCTCCTTTTTGGTAGGCGATATTCATCATTTCGATATGGGTACATTGCTCGATCGCCTTGGCATAGCCGTAAGGACAGGACACCACTGTGCTCAACCACTGATGCAGCGTCTTGGCATTGAAGGAACTGTGCGGGCATCTTTTGGCCTTTATAATACCAAAGAGGAAATTGATATCTTGATGGCCGGTATCCATCGTGTGCGACAAATGTTTTAAGCTGCTTCTGCAACTTTTTACTGCTTCTATGCGTCTAATAGTAATAAAACACTTAAAGGGATAAAATTATGTTAGTTACAACAACTCCGACGATTGAGGGTGGACGTATCACCCGTTATTATGGCATTGTTTCCGGTGAAACGATTATTGGTGCCAATGTATTCCGTGATTTCTTTGCCAGCATCCGCGATGTAGTAGGTGGTCGAAGCGGTTCCTATGAAGAGGTACTTCGTGAAGCCAAGGATACGGCATTGCGTGAGATGCAGGAACAGGCCCGCCTATTAGGTGCTAATGCGGTGATAGGTGTTGATCTTGATTATGAAACAGTAGGAGGTAGCGGCAGTATGTTAATGGTAACTGCTTGTGGTACGGCTGTTACCATAGAATAAACAGACACATCGTCTGTTTTTTTATACCTGTTCTTCTCTTATCACAAAAATGCAGATTCATTTGCTTATTTCGTTTCAAATGAATATTTTTAGGCTTTCAATCAACCTTTAAATACGAATAATGCTATGGATCAATTGCTTTTTTGGCTAGTTCCGGCCGCTTCTGTTTTGGCACTTTGCTTTGCCTGGTATTTTCATCGTGAGATGATGAAAGAGAGTGAGGGTACGCCTCAAATGATTAAAATAGCTGCTGCAGTGCGTAAAGGCGCAATGTCGTACCTTCGTCAACAGTATAAAGTGGTAGGCTGGGTATTCCTGGGATTAGTCATTCTCTTTTCTTTCATGGCCTATGGCTTTGACGTACAAAATGGTTGGGTACCCGTTGCTTTTCTTACCGGTGGATTCTTCTCAGGGCTTGCTGGCTTTCTGGGAATGAAAACTGCTACTTATGCTTCGGCACGTACGGCAAATGCAGCTCGAAGTTCATTGAACGCAGGCTTGCGTATTGCTTTCCGCAGCGGTGCAGTGATGGGCTTAGTAGTCGTTGGGTTAGGATTGCTCGACATCTCCTTTTGGTATCTGTTGTTAAATGCTGTGATTCCTGCAGATTTAATGCAACCCACTCAAAAACTCTGTATCATTACTACCACTATGCTGACTTTCGGTATGGGAGCTTCTACGCAGGCCTTATTTGCACGTGTGGGAGGTGGCATCTATACGAAAGCGGCCGATGTGGGAGCCGATCTTGTGGGCAAGGTAGAAGCCGGCATTCCCGAAGATGATCCACGTAATCCTGCCACCATTGCCGACAATGTAGGTGACAATGTAGGTGATGTAGCCGGAATGGGCGCTGATTTGTATGAGAGTTATTGTGGTTCTATTCTTGCAACTGCTGCCTTAGGTGCGGCGGCATTTATCCACTCCGGAGATATGTTGATGCAATTTAAGGCAGTTATTGCACCGATGTTGATTGCTGCGGTAGGAATTATTCTTTCCATTATCGGTATTTTCTCGGTCCGTACCAAGGAGAGTGCAAAGATGAAAGATTTGCTGAATTCACTGGCT
>CALYZE010000053.1 GCA_945607605.1 uncultured Bacteroides sp. | reverse complement strand
ATTCCAGGAATACCTACGAATGTATATACTATCAGCACAAACTGGATGATCCCGAAAGCAAGATCAATGAAAAGATCACTTGTATATTCGAAACTAAAAAAGGGGAGATTTATCTGGGTAGCCTCGGAAATGGCATCTACCTGTTGGAAGACAACGGTAACAACGAAAAATATACCTTCAAGAACTATGCCGTGCGCTGCGGTCTTTCGGACACCAGCATCTCGAACATTCTGGACGATGAGAACGGGAACTTATGGATCAGCACCCTAAAAGGCATTTACTTCTTCGATATCAATACAAAACGGGCCTTCAAGTTCGATGAAGGAGACGGGTTGCTGGTACCCCAATTCTATAAAAGATCCGGCTGTAAGACCATCAATCACAATATGTTACTGGGAACTATCGATGGTTTCGTAACATTCAGCCCGCTGGTAAACCTGCCCAAGCAAAAGCAGCGGACGATAACCCTCACCAGCGTTGTCTGTAACGGCAGCCAGCTGATACCTTATCTGAACAGCGACAATCTGCCTGTAAGTATCTCAACAACCAAGGAACTGCATTTATATCCACCACAGAATTCCTTTGAAATCACATTCAGTTGCCTGGACTATATCGAACAGGAAAAAGTATTCTACTTCCATCGCATTCATGAACTGGAGGAGCATTGGAACACAGGATTGGTAAAGAGAAACGCCAAGTACACCAACCTGCCGCCGGGAAAATATACGCTGGAAATACGATGCACCAACCATGACAACACCTGGTCTACCGAGGCCACCTGTCTCAGCATTATTGTACATCCCCCATTCTATAAAACAGGATGGTTCTACTCACTTATCGCTATATTGATAGTGTCCATTCTGCTTTATATCATCTATTGGTATAATGCAAGGCAACAGCATATCCAGAAACTTCTGAAAGAAAAGATAGAGATCATGTCCGAACAGATGGAGGCTATCAACAAAGAGAAGCTATCCTATTTCACCAACCTCGCACACGAGTTTAAGACACCCCTGACCCTGATACAAGGACCGGCAAGCCAGCTTGTCAGGCAAACTACCGATCCCAAAGAAAAAGAGGACTTACAGATTATCAACCGGAATGCCCAATACCTGCTTTCACTGGTCAACCAACTGATTGACTTACGCAAGATCGATACCCAGAACTTAACGCTCAATTACTCTCAATACAACTTCAGCAAGTTCCTGAACACAACAATAACCGACTTTTCCAACCTGATGAAAGAACGAAACATCAGCTTTGAAAAGATATACCGCCTGAAGAGTGACCATATCTATTCTGATAAGGAAAACCTGCATAAGATACTGTTCAATCTATTATCCAACGCCATCAAGCATACTCCCGATAAAGGAAAAATCACATTGCATGCCAACCAATTCATCGACAAGTCGAACAAACTCATGCAGTTTATCTCCGTCACCAACAGTGGCAGCATAATAGCTCCTGACGAAATAGACAAAATATTCAACCGTTTCTACCGGATACCCGAACAGAACAAATATACAAACTACGGACAGAGCAGTACGGGCATCGGACTTCACATCGTAAAAGAGCTTATCAACCTATTAGGTGGAACGATTAAAGTCAAGAGTTCGGAAAAAGAAGGTGTATCTTTCAGATTATATTTCCCCATTACGCTGGCGGACGCAGCGGAGAATGAAATTCATGAGGAATATAAAGAGCCCGTACCCGTTGAAGACAAAATCGAGCCGTTCATTCCTATAGACAGGAGCAAGCCGACTTTGTTATTGGTAGAAGACAATCCCGATATGCGTCATTATATCAAGAATATGCTAAAAGAAAAATACAATATCGCTGAAGCAAACAACGGTGAGCAAGGCTATAAGACAGCCCAGAATATCGTGCCCGATTTCATTGTATCCGATCTAATGATGCCCGTATGCGATGGTTCCGATTTCTGCAAAAGACTGCGCGAGAACAAACTTTTAAGTCACATTCCTTTCCTGCTTCTCACGGCAAATTCAAGTGAGACTGCCCGGATAGAAAGCTATGAAAACGGAGTAGACGGATATATCACCAAGCCTTTCGAACAATCCGTATTATTAGCCCACATAGACTCCATCTTGAAGAACAGGGATTTGCGTCAGAAGAAATTCGTAGAACAAGACTTGAATCCTATTCTGCTGGAAGTGGGACAATCCGACCAGCAGTTCATGAACGAAGTTATGAATATTCTGGAAAAGAACTATGCTGATCCTCAGTTTGGCGTAAAGGATCTGACAGAAAGACTGAACATCAGCTATACGGTCATCTACAAGAAGTTCATTTCACTCACCGGACTTCCACCGGTACGTTTCATCCAACTATACAGGTTACAGATTGCAAAGAAGATATTGGAAAACAGTACAAGCAATGTCATTGTATCCGAGATTGCTTATCGGGTAGGTTTCAATGATCCCAAATACTTTACGCGCTGTTTTGTGAAACAATACAAGAAAACTCCCAGTTCGTTTGCAAAGTGACCGTTTCCACGGAACGAATTAGTTTTTTTACCGATTTTCGTGAACCGTTTTTTCTACTCCTCCTCTCTTACAACACCTGCCCAGAAGGCTCTACAAGCTACTTCAGGTGCAAATGTGACATAATCATGAGCAAATGTTACACCCCGCCTCATTTATGTTACTTCATCGAAAGTATGTGCGCCGCCGCTTTGCCGCAACAAAAAAACAAAACATCTACATTTGCCGCAACAATTTATTTTTTATCATTATTAAAATAAATCTATGCGTATGAAAACAAGATTTTTAATGCTTTGGATGCTTTGTCTTCTGACTCTCAACCTGTGGGGACAAAGCCGTATTACAGAAGGCAGGGTAATCACCGCCTCGGACCATGAACCCGTGATTGGAGCCTCCGTTAAAGTGAAAGATTCGCCCACAGGCGTCATCACCGACCTTGAAGGGCGTTTCTCGGTAAGTGCCCCGCCTGAAACCACGCTAATCATCTCGTTTATAGGTTACCGCACGTGCGAGGTGAAGGCTAACGGACAGAAAAACCTGGAAGTGAAACTCGAAGAAGATACCCAGATGCTGGAAACAGTGGTAGTGGTGGGCTACGGCACCGCCAAAAAGAGCGACCTCACCGGCGCTGTGGTCAGCGCCAATATCAAAGACTTTGAGAAAGCGCCCAACACCAACCTGATGCAAAGCCTGCAAGGAACAGTGCCGGGACTCAACATCGGACAGTCCGCTGTGGCAGGCGAATCGCCTTCCATACAGATTCGCGGCAAGAACACCATCTCCGGAAGCACAGACGTACTCATCGTGTTGGATGGAATCATCTACACCGGTGACATATCCTCCATCAACCCCGCTGATATTGAACGGGTCGATGTACTGAAAGATGCCAGCGCCACAGCCGTCTACGGTGCACAAGCTGCCAACGGCGTACTACTTATCACCTCCAAGAGAGGAAATCAGGGACGGGCAAAAATCACTTTCTCCTCCTCTTATAGTTTCCAAACGCCCACTAATAACCTCAAACCCATGAACCGCGCGGGAATGGTGGAATGGATGAAAGATGTGCAATGGCACGATGCCTATACCGAATCCTCAGGATACACAACCGACAACCCTGACTTTGACCTTGCCAAAAGTGCCCCCGATGCCTACATGCGCGATGAAAGCGGAAATCTCATAGGCACCGACTACAACTGGTGGGACCAGTTCACACGTACGGGACACATCTTCGAGAACAAGCTCAGCATCGCAGGTGGAAACGAAGGTACATCCTACATGCTCTCGGTGGGTAACACTGACCAGAAGAATTTCCTGCTGAACGATGACTTCAAGCGCAACAGCATCCGCATGAACATCGATGTGCAGCCCCGCAAGTGGTGGAAAGCCGGCATACAGGCTTTCGGATCGTTCGTCAACAAAGACGGAGCTGAAACCTACCTCCCTTTCCTCGTAACTTACAGCCCCTTTGCCGAACCTTTTGACGCTGAAGGAAACATCGTCCCCTACCCAATGGGAGGTGTGATGCGCGATAATCCGTTCATGGGATCCGTGGCTGACGATGTGGAACGTCAGAATACCTTCTTCGGAAACCTCTACTCTGAGTTCCAACTGCCACTCAAGGGTCTCACCTACCGCTTCAACTTCGGTAACAACTACCGCACTTATGAGCATAACTATGCCAACAAGTACAGCAACTATCCCAGCGGACAGGCCTACAAGAACAGCAATACCTACTACGACTATACGTTCGATAACATCGTCAACTACAACGGAACCTTCGGCAAGCATGATATCGGAGCAACCTTCGTCTACGGTGCCAGCCGACGCAAATACAGCTACACCGGAGCCGAAGCTAAAAACTTCGCACGCCTTACCCTCGGCTTCAATAGCCTCGAACAAGGCAAGGAACAATATGTAAACTCCGATGCCTGGAAGTCGTCGCTCCTCTATCAAATGTTCCGTATAAACTATAAGTTCGACAATCGCTACCTGGTGACAGCCACCGTCCGCCGCGATGGATTCTCAGGCTTCGCCGCCAACAACAAATTCGCCACATTCCCCTCTGTAGCTTTAGGATGGGTGGCATCGGAAGAAAAATGGTTCAAAGTCTCTTGGGTGGACTACCTGAAACTACGCGCCGGATACGGTGTGAGCGGTAACCAGACCAATAGATACTCCTCTCAAGCTCGTGTAAACTCCAGCATCAGCTACATATTCGGCAACGGGGCCACGTCCGGCGTGCTGGGACAAGAACTCACCTCATTAGGCAACGCTGACCTAAAGTGGGAAAAGACCGCCGGATTCAACTTCGGACTGGACTTCACCCTGCTGGGCAATCGCCTGCAAGGTACATTCGAGGCCTACAAGACCACAACCCGTGACCTCTTGTTCGACGTCACCATCCCCTCCGTCACCGGATTCACCAGCATACGTTCCAATGTAGGAAAGATTCAGAACTCGGGTATCGAACTGACACTCACCTCGCACAATATATCCACACGCGACTTTGAATGGACCACCACTTTCAACATCTCACACAATTCCAACAAAATCAAAGCCCTCACGGGTAAAGACCTTGACGGAGATGGTGTGGAAGACGACATGACTGCCAGCAGCCTTTTCATCGGTGAATCGCTCTCAGCAATCTATGACTACAAGGTCGACGGCATCTACCAAATAGGCGACAATATCCCCGAAGGCTTCCACCCCGGTAACTACCGTGTAGTAGATACTGACGAAAACGGTACCATCGATGCCGCTGACCGCACAGTTATAGGAAAAACCGACCCTGCCGCACGCATGGGGTTATTCAACAAGTTGCGCTACAAGAACATCACCCTCAGTTTCTTCTTCAACTCCGTAGTAGGCGGAAAGAACGGTTACCTCGGGCAAAATACCAATGTGATACGTCCCGATGACAACGGTAAGCGCTACAACCACTTCACCGAAGAGGCCAACCTCTTCTGGTCGCCCAAGAACCCCGGCGGTATCTACGATCGTTCCTATCAGGACGGAAAACTTGGCAGCGCTCCCCACCGCTATGAAAAACGCGATTTCCTCCGCCTGCAGGATGTTACCCTCTCCTACGACCTTCCGCGCACGTGGATGCAGAAAATCGGCATCGAAGGCATCAACCTCTACATGAACTGCAAGAATCTGCTCACTATCACCGGATGGCACGGCTGGGATCCCGAACCCGACATGAAATGCCAAGACGGTAATAATCTCGAAATCATCACCGGAAGCGGATATGCCAACCGCCCGGTCATGAAAAGTGTCACCTTCGGTATCAATGTAAACTTCTAAACAAGTGAAAAACAACTTTCAAAAAACAAACTATATGAAAAGATATATATTACCCCTGTTGCTCGTGACAGCAACCGTAACTTCAACATTGTTTGTGAGTTGCAATGAGGACAAATTTCTTGAAGAAAAGCCGCTGGACTTTATGGGTGGCAATAATTCCTATTCCACTCCTGCGGATTTCGATGCAGCCGTCAACGGTCTCTACAGCCTCGTGCGCAAAGAGTTCTATTGCGGAAATTACGACCGTATGAACGAATACCTCTGCCGGACAGACTTTATGATACGGGCCGACCCCCCTACATCAAACCTTGCAGCCGACATGAATTCCACCGGACCAGCCGCCGCATGGCACTGGGAGAACCTTTACAAGCTGGTGGCACAGGCCAATACCATCATCACCCGCATACCCAAATCCGAGTTGAGCAATGACCTGCAGAAAATGTACGAGGCCAAAGGACGTTTCTTCCGTGCAATGGCCTACCGTACACTGGTCTACATGTACGGAGGAGTACCCTTGCAACTTGAAGAGGTAACCGCTCCAAAGACTGATTATACACGTGCCTCCAAAGAAGAAGTTCTATCACAAGCCATCGATGACGCTAAATTCGCAGCTGAAAATCTTGCCGACATAGCCCACGTGACCGATGGTGAAATCAGTGCCACAGCCGCCCAATTCCTCCTCTCCGAACTCTATCTTGCCATAGGTGAGAATCAAAAAGCAATAGAAGCGGCAACACTTGTCATCAATAACCCTGCACTAGATTTGATGAAAGAACGCTTCGGCTCGCGCGCCAACGAACCGGGCGATGTCTATTGGGACCTTTTCCGCATGAACAACCAAAACCGCGCCAGCGGAAATAAGGAAGGTATCTGGGTCATACAAATTGAACCGAATGTGACCGGTGGCGCCGGAAATACCGGCAATGCATTCTGGGTAGAGGGTGACTTCTGGCAGGAAAGATGGTGCGCTCCGCAAGTCGGACTGTTCCGCATCAAATATGACGGCAAAGTGCTCACCCCTTTCGCATGGCCCGTGGGCGACTATACCGGCGGACGCGGAATCGGAAACTTTTACTCCAACCGACATTTCTTCCTCGACATCTGGGGCGGAAAAGAAAGCGAGGATTTCAAGAACGATATCCGCAATTCAATCTACAACTATCCGCGCAAGTTCAAATTCAACGAGCCGAATTTCATCAGCCAATACAAGGATATCTTTGGTGACAGCATTGATTTAATGAATCCCCAGTTGCCCGAAGGCGCTACTTTGGAGACCGGTGCAAGCAGCCAAGGCATCGTAACTGCCCCCGACCAGATTCCAAACCGCTATCTCACAGCCTATCAGACAAAATGTACACATCCCTACAATCATCCGGCTTCGCAATATGCCGACAAAAGCACTTATATGCTGACCGGATCGGCAGGAAAGACCTATACCGACCAATACCTCTTCCGCCTTGCCGAAGCCTACCTGCTCCGTGCGGAAGCTTACCTTAAGTCGGGCCAGAAAGACAAAGCCGCCGATGATGTCAATGTGGTCCGCCGCCGTGCACATGCATCGGAGGCAACCGCTGACCAAATGGATATGGACTACATCCTGGACGAGCGCTTACGTGAATTCGGAATCGAAGAGAAACGTGTCCTTACCCTTGCCCGCACCGGCATGATGACCGAACGCATCAAAAAATATAACCCATATTACAGTGCGGCACACAGCGCAGACGGCAAAGACTTCGACAGCAAGTACGAATTGTACCCTATTCCACAATCGTTTATCGAAGCCAATACCGGCAATAAGATAGACCAAAACCCGGGATATTAATAACATTACTGTACACCACGGATCGCAATCCGCGCGACAAAGCGGAAATGCTATCCGTGGTGATTTTTTTGAAAATCAATAGGTATGCATAAGATAGCTTCTCTCCTTATTTTTGTGCTATTCGTCTTCACCCCTTTGCAGACACAATCCCAGAATTGGATAAGCGAACAGGCAGAAGAAGGTTCATTCCCTTTCGTCACCAACCATGGCGACGCCTCACTTTGCTACGACTCCAACGAACCACCCGGAGTAGCACGCGCCATTGGAGAACTACAGAAAGATATCTCTCGCGTCACAGGGCGCACGCTACGCACCTCAATAGGCGACAATCTGCCACACTGTCCCGTCATTATCGGTACTGTCGGCTATAGTAAATTGATAGAGCGTCTGGCACAAAGCGGAAATCTTCCTCTAGACACGCTGCGCGGAAAATGGGAAAGCAGCCTCATTGCCGTGGTAGACAATCCGCTGCCTGATGTCCGACAAGCACTGGTTATTGCAGGAAGTGATCGCCGGGGAACCATCTTTGCCATCTACGAACTTTCCCGGCAACTTGGCGTATCACCGTGGCACTGGTGGGCGGATGCTCCCGTACGCCATCGCGAAGAAGTCTACCTCCCACACAGCCTATACCACTTCACTGATGAACCTGCTATAAAATACCGCGGCATCTTCATCAACGATGAATTCCCGTGTATGACATCATGGGCACGTGAACACTTCGGCGGAATGAACAGCCAAATGTATGCCCACCTCTACGAACTGCTTCTCCGTCTCAAGGCAAATTGCCTATGGCCCGCCATGTGGGGCTCGTTCAAGGAATACAAGCCGCTGATCCCCATTCTGAAAGACGAGGCCGGACTGTATGAAGGCAACTGCTTCAACGAAGACGACCCCTTGAACCCCGTGACGGCAGATGATTATGGCATCGTGATCGGGACCTCCCACCACGAGCCCATGCAACGCTCGCAACAAGAATGGATACGCCACAAGCAACATTACGGCAACGCACAATGGAACTATCAGACCAACCGCAATGCCCTTCAACGTTTTTTCCGCGAAGGCATAGACCACTGTGCCGGACGCGAGAATCTCATCACCATCGGAATGAGAGGCGATGAAGACCGACCGATGGAGGATGCAGGCAGCATTGAAGAAAACTTCCGGCTGATGAAGCGGATCATCAACGACCAGCGCGACATCATACGCCGAGCCACCGGACGTCCTGCCCAGGAAACACCGCAAGTGTGGACACTCTACAGCGAAGTGATGGATTACTACAATCAGGGATTGCCTGTACCTGATGATGTGATCGTGGCTTTCTGCGATGACAACTACGGAGACATACGCCGGGTGCCGTCACTTGGCAACCGGCGACATCCCGGAGGATACGGCATGTACTATCACGTCAGCTACTACGGGGGACCCCGTGCCTGCAA
The DNA here is from genome assembly GCA_945607605.1 of uncultured Bacteroides sp. Taxonomy (GTDB): domain Bacteria; phylum Bacteroidota; class Bacteroidia; order Bacteroidales; family Bacteroidaceae; genus Bacteroides. Next base: position 5,397 of record CALYZE010000053.1, on the reverse strand, counting down.
ATGGCTCAACACCTATCAGATAGAACACCTATGGGAGCAATTACAACTAACCTACGATTATGGAGTGCATCGCCTGTGGATGCTCAATGTAGGCAGCCTCAAACCACACGAATACCCCATCGATTTCTTCATGGAAATGGCCTGGAACCCCAAACGTTTCCATGCCGACAATCTGCATGACTACACGCAGCGTTTTTGTGCCTCGCTTTTTGGCGAGGAACATGCCGGACAAGCCGCCATACTGTTGGAAACCTATTCGCAATATGCCGCCCGCGTCACGGGTGAACTATTAGATGAGCACACCTACGACCTCGCGTCCAACGAGTACTTGCAGGTGCGCAATGAATTTCTTGCCCTCGAAGCACGCGCACTCCGCTTGCGAGACGAACTACCTGCAGATGCCGAAGACTGTTACCGACAACTCATCCTGTTCCCTATACAGGCTATGGCCAACCTGTATGATATGTATTACGGGGTGGCGATGAACCATAAATTAGCCGCAGAAGCCGATCTGAAAGCAAACGAATGGGCCGACCACGTGGAGCTGTGTTTCCGCCGCGATTCGCTGCTTTGCTCAGACTACAATCACCGCATGTCCCACGGGAAATGGAATCATATGATGGATCAAGTACACATCGGCTATACCGAATGGCACGCACCCCAACACAACATCTGCCCCAAAGTGCACCGTGTGAATACACCGAAACCGCAAGGAGGATATACCTTTCACATACGCAACGGGGTAGCAGTCATCGAAGCCGAGCATTATTACTCCGCCCATACCCCCGAAGGCACGAAATGGACCATTATCCCCCGTTACGGACGGACCTTGTCGGGAATAGCCCTGACGCCTTATACATCGCCTGTCCAAGGCGCCGGTCTTTCCTATCGGATAAAGGCTACTTGTCCGGCCGATTCGGTAGAGGTGAGGCTCATACTCAAAAGCACAATGCCTTTCCTCGGCAACGGTGGACACCGTGTCAAAGTAGGTTTTCAAGGAGCTTCCGCCCGCGAAATAAACATAAACGGTCTTCTGACCTGGGATAACAAGTATACCATGATGTATCCTACAGGGGCTGCCCGCATCATCGAACTGCATGTCCGCCTCCCCTTACCAGCGAAAGAAACTTCTTGGACACTGAAGTTCGAACCACTCGATCCGGGGGTTGTGTTACATAAAGTGGTTGTAAACAACGGTGGTTACCGCGAAAGTTTCCTGAAAATGACGGAAAGTGAGTATGAACGCTAATCAGCATTCTTATCCGTATCTTTGCATGTATCATCCGCCCCAGCCTGATACTCTCTTGGAGAAACACCGAACTGCTCCTTGAAAGCGTATGAAAAATAGGTTATACTGGGAATACCTACGGCTTGAGCCACATCGGAAACCGTCACGTTCTTATTCTTCAGCAACTCGGAAGCCTGACGCAAACGCACATTGCGGACAAAGTTCTGCGGTGTCTGGTTGGTCAGTTCCTTGAGTTTCCGATTCAGGTGCATACGGCTCAAGCCCACATCCGAAGCAAGATTTTCTATTGTATAGTCCGGGTTAACAAGGTTAAGATTGATATACTTTGTCACCCGGTCCATCAGTTTCTCGTTAGGAGTCTGTACCAGAGGCGTATCGGGTTTTTCCGCCGGCAATTGCTTGCCCTGGTAAATATTGCGGAGCATCTCGCGGTTATACAACAGATTGGCAATCGTATTGCGGAGGATGTGCATATTGAAAGGTTTTATCATATAGCTGTCAGCCCCCGTATCCAATCCGAGCAATGTGTCTTCCTCGCGTGTGCGTGCCGTGAGCAGTACGATGGGAATATCATTCAAGCCGATGTTCCGTTTCACCTTATGGCAGAAGGTAATTCCGTCCATTACAGGCATCATCACATCACTCACTACAAGATCCGGACGTTGACGGTGCATTTGCAGCAACGCTTCCTTTCCGTTTCCGCATTCCTGTATGTAATATTCATTCTCCAATTCTTGCCGGAGGTAAGCGCGTATTTCTTCATCGTCTTCCACCAGCAGCAGGTGATATTTTCCTTTGTTGTGGTGCGTTCGAGGCGCAGTTTCAGATGCGGGCGGAAGCATGACAGGCCGGCATCTATTTTCACTGTCCTTCAGCTCGCTCTCACTGTTCTCTGCCGGAACATCCTGCAAGAGTTCCGGATGGGGAAAATGCCCGGCAGCAGGCAAGGTGATGAGGAAACTACAGCCTGCATCACCTACAAGGTTACGAGCTACAATAGTGCCATAGTGTAACGCTACGAACGAGCGTACCAGATGCAGCCCGATTCCCGTTCCCTGCATAGCATGGTTATGTTGCGATTCGACCTGATAGAAACGCTTGAAAATACGTTCCAACTCGTCAGAAGGAATAGTAGGACCATCATTACTCAATTCCAAATAGATTTTATCGCCCTCACCACGCAAGGTGAATGCTATCTTTCCACCGCTCGGAGTATATTTCATAGCATTCGATAACAAATTGACCACCACTTTATCGAAATTATACGGATCAATGCAGGCATCTATGGCCTCGGGCTCGGCTTCAATGGTAAAGGTGATACCCTTGTCAGCCATCATCCCCTCGAATAGGGCTGCCGTACGTCGTACCAAAGACACCAGTTCCATGCGGCAGAAATCCAGTTTCATTTGTCCTTTGTCTATTTTACGCAGATCCATCAGTTGGTTCACTAATTGTAACAGGCGGTCAGCATTGCGATAGATAATGCGGTACTGACGCTGACGCATGGGATCACCGTCACTCTCCAGCAGCCGCTTCAAAGGATTGACCACCAACGTCATCGGCGTACGAATCTCATGGGCTATGTTTATAAAGAACTGTAATTTCGCCTCATTGAGCTCCTCACGACGCACCTGCTCTATCCGGCGGCGCAGTACCAATAACACCGTACATATAATCCCACATGCCAGCAGGCACCAAACCGCCCAGGCCCAAGATGTGGCATACCAATGCGGACTGATATAAAGCCAGAGCGTGCAGGCCTCGGACAACGGATGCTGTCTGCCCGTCTTCACCTGAATCACGTGCTCACCGGCAGACAGACCATTAAAGTAGACCTTATGCATGCCCTGCGGCAGGGAATTCCATTCGCCCTCATCGAGCGAATAGAAAAAGCGATAGCTTCCATCACCACCCGGATCGGTAGTAGCGAACTCCACATGAAAGGCATTATCAGTGGAACTGAGATGGTATTCCCCGCGGCCGTCAGGCATGACGGGCTGTCCGTGCAGGTAGAAATCCACGATACGCGCTTGCGGAATGTGCGGAAGTAACGAATCAATGACAGCCGGATTAAAATAACTGACACCTTTAGTACCCCCCGCGTAGATGTATCCATCAGGAGCCACCAACAAGGCATTGGGAGTAAATTCATTGCCTTGCAATCCGTCATCTTCATAATAGACAGTGAATGATTGCCGATAAGGATCCATACGGACAATACCGCATGTGGTGGTTATCCAAATGTTACCTTTCCAGTCTTCGCAAAGACCGGAAATGCAATTGTCGGGCAAACCGGCACGGGTGTCATAAAGGCTTAGTTCGGAATTGTCTGCATCAAGCCGGTAAAGGCCTTCAAGAGTTCCCATCCATAAAGTACCTCGACTGTCTTCCATTGAAGAAATAATGTTCTTGCCCCTTAGAAGACTGTTCTCTCCAAAACGGCTTATGAAACTTTGTTTCTTTTCATCATAACAGCCTTGCCCATAACAGGTGTTTATGTATAATGTTCCGTTATGTCCACGTACCAATCCCGTTATCCAACGGTTGTTCAAAGTATTAGCAGTGGGATGATAATCACGGGCGGCATATCCATGCTCACACCGAAGCAGACGTTTTTCAAGGTCAATACGGTAAAAGCCGGCTCCCATAGTAGAAACCAGAAGAGCATCCCTACCGTCCGGCAGTATGGAGGAAATGTGCATGCCGTCCATCGCAGGCACATAATCGCACTCCCCTGTATTAGGGTCCAGCTGTACCAATCCCCGCCTTTCGCTGCCTATCCAAATGCCACCGGTACTATCACTACCTATGGCAGTGATAGTACCGGCCAATCTGTCGTACACTTCCACATCGTAGTGACGAAGAAAACGATGGTCGGTATCAAAGCGGTATAAGCCTCCACCATCAGTACCCACATAGAGTTCTCCGTTACCGTTCATCCCCAACGAAGTGACATTTTCCGGTTGGGATACGGCATCTTTTCCATAGCGGGGTGTCTCAAGTATGTGAAAGGGGCTTTTTCCGGCAGGAATACGCACCACGCCTTTTCCTTGCAACCCCAACCAAAGGTTGTCAAACCGGTCTTCAAAAACAGACCATACACGTGCCTTTCGCGGATCGGTACATGCAAGGGGATAAGGAACAGGACAGAGCGTATCGGTATGAGGATCATAACGGTATATTCCCTTTCCGTGAGTACCAATCAACAACATGCCTTTCCGCGTCAGACAAAGGCAATGCAGCAACTCTTTTTCAGTACCTTCTACAAGGACCACCATTCCATGTTTGTTCTTTTGATAAAGGCCGGCATCCGTAGCGATGTAAAGCGTACTGTCACGTGTGGCAACTACTGCGGTCACTTTCAGGCTTTCCGTACCTTCCACTACTTTCCATGTTATCTCATGCTCTTTCCCTTGCTCTTTATTCGCCCCGGACATTGCCACAGCTTGTCGGAGGCCGTGGCGTTCGGTACCGGCATATAAAACACCTGCCTTACTACAAAACAGCGTATTGACAAAATAGTCCACTTCATCTCCCTGGCCTGTTTGCATGGCTATACTGTCGTTTTCATTGAGGCAAAAAACACCATGTCCCAATGTGGCTACATAAAGCTTGCCACAACCATCGGAAACAATGTCTTTTACATAGGTTTCCATCAACTCACCTGTTTTCCCTAAAAAGGAAATGCTTTTCATCCGGCGTGTGGCATGGTCATACCGCGCCATTCCATCGGACCGCCCAAGCCATAAGGTTCCGTTGCATGCCGTACAAAGAGCCGTAACAACCTTTTCCGTTCTGTTACCGTCCTCCTTTGTCCACTGATTATAGAGGGTGACTTTAGCGCCATCGTAGATGTTCAATCCCTTTTCTGTAGCTATATAAATATTACCTTGCGAATCTTGTGCTATATCATAAATGATAGTTCCCGAAAGATCGTCTCCTGTATCCAATAATTTTTCGCCTTGTGCAGCATGAACTCTGTCGGCCCAAAGTATCATTAAACCAATAATTACAAAATAGCTTGAAAAGAAATTGTATGTTTTATACATCACGGTGTCTCCATATTAGTTAACACCGCAAATATATTGATTTAAACCCGTTGGCGGAATTAAATAAGCGCATATTTAAGTCTGCCAATAGGTTTGTTG
>CALYZE010000052.1 GCA_945607605.1 uncultured Bacteroides sp. | reverse complement strand
CCGATGCAGAAATGCTTAAATATATTCTGTAGTACCATATCCGTAGTTACCTCCCCAGCTATATCGCTCAGGTGAAAGATACACTCCCTGATATCTTGTGAAACAAAGTCTCCAGAAAGATTTTCCGTTAAACCTTGTTGAACTCGGTGTATAGCCTCTAATGCATGGCTTAAAGCCTCGTAATGACGGACATTTGTGATAATAATATCATTCTGGGTAACAGTAGGTAAGTTGGCAGCAGTGATGAGTAGTTGCTGTAATTCGTCGATATTGGTTCTTCCTTTAGCAGAGAGGATGATGGATTTTACATTCTCCGGGAGGTTGGTAGGAATTATGTTCGAATCCTCTTTAACTAAATCAGCTTTGTTAAATACAAGAATTAATTGTTTTCCCTCACAGCGTGGGAGTATCTGCCCTGATAATTGTGAAATTTGTGACGAAGCATTTGTTGCATCAATCATCCAGAGTACAATTTCGGCTTGGTCTAGCTTTTGGAAGGTACGCTCAATGCCTAGGCTTTCAATGGTATCACTCGTCTCACGGATACCTGCTGTGTCGATGAAGCGGAAAGTAATGCCACCTATATTCACTATATCCTCAATTACATCACGAGTGGTTCCATGAATATCACTGACAATCGCCTTTTCTTCATTCAGCAACACATTCAGTAGGGTGGATTTACCGGCATTCGTCTCACCGATAATGGCTACCGGTACACCATTCTTGATAACATTTCCTACACTGAAGGAGTGCACCAATCGAGAAATCACTTTTTCTATGCTGTCTGCTAATTGACATAATTCGGAACGATCAGCAAATTCTAGTTCTTCATGATCGCTAAAGTCCAGTTCCAATTCGATGAGAGATGTGAAATGCAATAGCTGATCGCGTAGTATGGCAAGTTCTTTGCTGAATCCACCACGCATTTGGCTCATCGCAAGGCGATGGGTAGCAGCAGATGAAGAAGCTATAAGATCGGCAACAGCTTCTGCCTGACTTAAATCCATCTTTCCGTTGAGAAAGGCGCGTTGTGTATATTCGCCAGGACTGGCCATGCGACAACCGTTCTTGATGAGCAACTGCAAAACCTTTTGCAAGATGTAATTGGAGCCGTGACATGTTATTTCCGTGCTGTTTTCTCCGGTATAGGAGTGTGGAGCACGGAATAGGCTGACAAGCACTTCATCTACCACCTCTGTATCCTCATAAATCCGTCCGAAAGTTAAAGTGTAGGGTTTGCAGTCTTCTAATTTCTTGCCGATTGCAGCCGGAGTAAAAATGCGGGAAGTTATATGAATGGCTTCCGGTCCGGAGACGCGGATACACCCTATGGCACCTCCTTGGGCTGTTGCGATGGCGCAAATAGTATCTTGGATCATCTTGTCATCTTAATTTTGATTCAGCAAAGATAGTGGTTTTATTGTAACTTTCTTGAAGCATCTTAAATACGGTCGAGCACTTTTTGAATAAGAGTGTCAATCGTGTTTTTATATCCGGTGTTGGCTTCTTTAATCAGACGGTTGGCAATTACCATGCAAACAGTGGTTGCTTTATGCCCCATTAAACGACTTAGGCCTGCTAATGCGGAACTTTCCATTTCGAAGTTAGTGATGCGGTAGTTGTTATATTCAAACGTCTCAATCTTTTCATTTTGATGTGGATCGGCTAACGGTATTCTAAGTTCACGCCCTTGTGGCCCGAAGAAACCTCCGGCAGCAATAGTCACGCCACGTACCATGTCGTCTTGGGCAATGCGGTCTATCAGTTCGGGATTAGCATCAATTACATAAGGAGCAGGGGCACACAGATTACCTGTCCATCCCATATGGTTTAGGAAAGCACGTTCAAAAGGAAGGTCGCAGACTGAGTTACGTCCTGAATAGAAGTTCAATAAACCATCGAGACCTATGGATTTCGCTGAACATATAAATGTGCCTACTGGGGTGTTGGGTTGAAGCCCGCCGCAGGTTCCTATACGTACTAATTCCAATTGGCGCAGTTGAGGCTTTTCTTCGCGGGTCTGAAAGTCGATGTTTGCAAGGGCATCTAGTTCGTTCATTACGATGTCAATGTTGTCGCAGCCAATTCCGGTGGATACAACGGTGATGCGTTTTCCTTTATAAGTGCCTGTTATTGTTTTGAATTCCCGACTCTCTACTTCACATTCTTTATTTTCGAAATGGGAAGCAACTAATGCTACTCTCCCTGGATCACCCACTAAAATGACTTTATCCGCCAGCCATTCAGGCTTTACATGGAGGTGGAAGACAGAGCCGTCTTCGTTGATAATAAGCTCAGAAGATGCAAAATACTTTTTCATATTTCAGGGTTATTAGTTAATACATATTTAAAAAGAAAACGCCGGAAACCGGTTTCTGTTCACCGGTGCCGGCATTTCTATCTATTATTGTTCCGGTTATTTATTGAGCGGTTGATTGGAAGAACCAGTCGTTGGTTTGGCGATGTTTTCGCGCATGGAAGTATCTGCTTCGATGTTTTTCATTCGGTAATAGTCCATGATACCCAGGTTACCGTTGCGGAATGCTTCGGCCATTGCTTTAGGTACTTCTGCTTCTGCCTCAATTACCTTGGCACGTGCTTCTTGAGCCTTGGCTTTCATTTCTTGTTCGCTGGCAACTGCCATAGCACGACGCTCCTCAGCCTTGGCTTGGGCAATATTCTTGTCGGCATTAGCTTGGTCGATTTGTAGTGCTGCACCGATGTTCTTACCTATATCAATATCAGCGATATCAATAGAAAGGATTTCAAAGGCAGTACCGGCATCCAACCCTTTGCGAAGTACTAGTTTAGAGATAGAATCAGGGTTCTCTAGTACTGACTTATGGCTTTCAGAAGATCCGATGGAAGAGACAATACCTTCACCTACACGAGCTAAGATAGTATCTTCTCCTGCACCACCCACCAATTGACGAATATTGGCACGCACTGTTACACGCGCTTTGGCAATCAGCTGGATACCATCTTTGGCAACAGCAGTAACAGGAGGTGTATCAATGACTTTCGGATTAACTGACATTTGCACGGCTTCAAAAACGTCACGTCCGGCAAGATCAATAGCTGTAGCCATTTGGAACGATAGTTCGATATTAGCCTTAGATGCAGATACCAGTGCGTGTACTACTTTTTCTACATGACCTCCGGCGAGGTAGTGCGCTTCTAATTCGTCACGTGTAATATTGCTCAGTCCAGCTTTGTGTGCTTCAATCATGCCAGGCACGATGACGTAAGGAGGAACATTACGGATACGCATCAAAAAGAGCTGTATTAACGAGATGTTGACTCCCGAAACTTTGGCAGACAGCCATAGGAAAAATGGTACGTAATGGAAGAACAATACCACAAAAATAATACCTCCTACGATGAGAAAGGCGCTTAGATACATTGAACTTGGATCCATGTGATTAGGTGTTAATTATTAAATACTAGTTATGAATATCAGTTTTTAAGTTTTTCAACCAAAATGACTCCATCGGTAATACGATTTACAATGATTGCTGTTTTTGCATCCATTAAACCATCTATGGACTTTACTTCTACAATCTCTCCGTTAATCTCAGCATATCCAATTAGGGCGAGGCGGGTAGTCGTAGTACCTATATCTCCAATTTTTATTTTGGCTTCGGCACTACGATCCACTTTGGAGGTGATATTCTTTTTTAGAGCTATTTTATCTAATGTTTTGGAACGCATAAACAGAATGAGTGAGCCGATACTCGCTATGAAAGATACAACGAGCGTAAGGATGCCTGCTGTTGTTCCCATATAAACAAAGGCATAATAGTTGGCAAAAATGAGGCATCCTCCTGCTAGAAATCCAGCGATACTTATACCTGGAATTAGGAATAATTCTACTAAAGACAGGATAATTGCTGCGATGATCAGTGCTGCGATGATTAATATATCCATACTTATCTTATTTGATAGTTTGTTTTTCTAAGTTACGTATTTGAATAGCGGTCTGTTCCACTTCCTCAGATAATTGCTGTATCCGTTTTTCCAAATCAAGAATAGCAGCTGACATTTTTGTCTTTTCATCTGTATTGGAACGTGCATATTTTGAACGCATCTCTTCCAGTTTTTCAGATTGTTCCTTATAACTCTTTTGTAACTGGCTGTATTTGCCGAATAAGACTTTGGCCTGTGGCGAATGGAAGTCGTCCAATTGATAGTAGGTGGCTTGGTCGTCGATAACAAATTTAAAATCATAGCTTTTCTTTGCTAGAGGATTGGCATTAAACGCTTTTTGTAATCTTTCTTTAGCAGCGTTCACCGCCTTTTCGTCCGTCCAGGTATCTTTTATAGAATGAAGTTGTGCCAGTTGAATGATCTTTTGGGAATCCATGCCTTCATAATTATATACTTGTTTGGATGAGTTAGGAATGAATACGTAAATACAGACTTTATCTTCCGGTTGATTCCTGTCGGATGCAAACCACCCCAAATTATTAAATTCGTCAATTACATACATGTAATCGTTGTAAGGCGAATTGAAAGGCATACCAACATTTTCCGGAGATAAATAGGAGTCAGTATTGGTATTATACCGGGTAACAAAAATGTCATATCCTCCGAATGAACTCGGTCCATCAGTCGCATAGTAGATTGTGATGTCATCTGTCAATACATAAGGATAGCTTGCGTTGACTGCTTCATTGATACTCCCGGGTAACAGATTGCCTGGGCTCCAATTGTCTAGTAATTTATTGCGTGAGAGGATGCTTAGAGTCCCATCTGGTTGTTTCTCACTATAATAGATCTTGTTGCCTAACTCAGTTTCATATACAGTCCCTTCTTGAGGCCCTGCATTTTGGAAGTAGGCATTATACATGAATAGTTTTCCTGATTCAGGACTGATTTTGTAAGCTTCCAGAAAGTTATTTTTATCAACGACGAAGCTGTCGATAACGCACACATTTTCTACCCCTTTCAGCATACGGAGGTTGGCTTTGCTTTTTTCCAGTAATTTGTCGGCCTCCTCTGTAGATTGCTTTCTTTTAGAAAGGTCTGAGATGTAATTTTCGCAAGTCTGAATGGCTTCTTCAAAACGATATAAAGCATTGTAATTCTGTGCTAAATAAAGTTGTCCATTGGCTATACGTCTTTTTACGGCTGTTTCCAAATACTTCAAGGCTTCTCCCGGTTCGTCGGTTTTTAGGCAACACGCACCATACCAAAAGTTGTAATTACCGTTGGATGGCTGTGCTTTGAGTAGCTTTTTGAAAGCAGATTTAGCTTCTTCATATTGCCCTTTTTCATATAATGTCTTGGCATCTGCTAATGTTTGTGCCGAAATTGCCATACTGAAAAGACCAACTAAAAGAAATAGGATATATTTTTTCTTCATACTATTATGCATCTTAAATTCAGAAGTCCAAAAATACAAATTTATCGGGAATATTGCTGGATTCCATCATTCTATTATGTTAATTCTTCTTTAATTCATGCTTTTCTGTTACTTTTGCAGCCGATTACTTAGCTATAAATTCACTAAAAAGAAATGGCACAATTTACTGAAGAAGAGAAAATGATGCGCCGTATAGAGAAACGGTTCTGTAAAGGAACAGTAGAGTATGGGTTGATTGATGATGGAGACAAAATATTGGTCGGGCTTTCCGGAGGAAAAGACTCTTTGGCACTGATAGAATTGCTTGCAAAGCGTGCACGCATTTATAAACCTAAATTCTCAGTTGTTGCGGTCCATGTAATCATGAAAAATATTCCCTATCAGAGTGATGTGAAGTATCTTCAAGAATATGCGGAATCTTGGGGAGTGCCTTTTGTGTTGTATGAAACGGAGTTTGATGCCACTACGGATACCCGAAAATCTCCTTGCTTTCTTTGCTCTTGGAATAGACGCAAAGCTTTCTTTGCAGTGGCGAAAGAACAGGGATGTAATAAAATAGCATTGGGGCATCATATGGATGACATTTTGGAAACTATATTGATGAATATAACTTATCAGGGAGCTTTCAGCTCTATGCCGCCTAAGCTTGTTATGAAAAAGTTTGATATGACGATCATTCGTCCGATGTGTTTGGTGCATGAGGCTGATTTGATAGAAATGGCACAGATTAGGGAATATCGCAAACAAGCGAAAAACTGCCCATACGAGTCACAGTCGAGTCGGAGCACCATGAAGGGAATTTTGAGACAATTGGAAGATATGAACCCTGAAGCACGTTATAGCTTATGGGGGAGTATGTCGAATATACAAGAAGATTTATTGCCACAGATAATTAAGAAATAATAAATATGAAAGCGTTTTATACTATTCTGTTACTTGTTGTATCTAATGTTTTTATGACATTTGCTTGGTATGGGCATCTGAAATTACAGGAAACAAAAGTAATTTCCAATTGGCCGCTGTATGCAGTTGTGTTGTTTTCATGGGTGATTGCTTTAGTTGAATATTCGTGTCAAGTTCCTGCCAACCGTATGGGTTTTAGCGGCAATGGGGGACCTTTCTCTTTGATGCAACTTAAGGTGATTCAAGAAGTAATAACTTTGATTATTTTTACCATCTTTACAACTGTATTATTTAAAGGAGAATCACTGCATTGGAACCATTTTGTAGCTTTTATCTGTCTAGTATTGGCGGTGTTTTTCGTGTTCTATAAATAATAATTTGGCGAAATATAGCTTCGCCAAATTATGACCTATTTGCTAATATATTTCTCCATTCCTTTAGTAAAATAGCTTTGGAATCCTCCTTTGTCATCACTGTAGATAAAGCAGGCATCAATGTCGGGATGAGCATTGGTAAAGCGTTCTGCCTCTTCCAATCCCATAACCATGAATGCCGTTGCATATGCGTCTGCACTCATGCAGTCTTTTGCAACGACAGTGGCAGACAATATATTATGCTGTATAGGATATCCAGTGCGCGGGTCAATGGTGTGCGCATACTTCTTCCCGTCTTTGTAGTAGTAATTGCGATAATTTCCGGAGGTTGCTATACCTACATTGGCAACTTGCAATATAGTTTCCAGCTCTTGGTTTACAGCCAATGAATCATCTATAGGTTTGTTAATTCCGATGCGCCAAAAGTCTTGTTTCGGGTTTTTACCGCGAACTACTACTTCTCCACCAATATCAACCATAAAGTTTTGGATACCTTTTTTATCCAGAAGCTGTGCAATAACGTCTACTGCATATCCTTTGGCTATTGCGCTGCAAGATAACATCATGCGTGGATCTTGCTTAATTACTTTTCCTTCAGTAGATAATTTGACTTTGGTATATCCGGTGATTTCCAACAGACTGTCTATCATGGCAGAGTCAGGAAATTCACCTTTCTTGAAGCCAAATCCCCATGCATTCGCCAATGGGGCTACTGTTATATCGAATGCCCCGTCAGTTTCTTTGGAAATCTCCATACTGCGGCGAAATACATTGATGAAGAATGTGTCGGGTATAATATCCTCATTCAGATTGATGCGGGTGATGGTTGCTGTATCATTGAATGGAGATAAAGATCCGTCAAAGTGTTGGAGAACTGCTTCAATGTCTTCTTTTAGACTTTCATCATATTGGTAAGTAATCTTGTATACAGTACCAAAAATTAGCCCATTATCTATCTGATAAGGGATGTTTTGGTTGTGACGGGCAAGTATCCATACGGTACCCAATACCAACAGTGCAATCCACAGGAAATTCCGTTGCGCTTTTTTATTCATAATCGTATAATGTTAGCGAAAATGTTTAACTGAAAAATAAATGCTCAATCAATATTTTGACACCAATGATAATCAAAATAATACCTCCCCAAAATTCTGCATGAAGTTTGCAGGCTATGCCACAACCAAAACGGATGCCAAACATCAAACCAAGCATTGATAACGAAAATGAAACGATGCCAATAATGCTAATGGGGGAGAGAATAGCCGATAAACTGTTGATGCCCAGAAATGCAAATGAAACACCGACAGCTAACGCGTCGATACTAGTGGCGACAGCCAAGGCTGACACTACTTTCAGACTGGTAGGATCGTATTCATTTTTACAATCTTCGTCTTTGAAAGACTCTATGGTCATACGTCCTCCCAGAAAAGCAAGGATGACAAAAGCTACCCAATGGTCTACGCTTTCTATCAAGTGACTCAAGAAACTGGCACCTATCCAGCCAAGCAATGGCATGAGAGCTTGAAATAGGCCAAAAAATAATGCCATAACCAACATTGGGCGTAGCTGTACTTTTTTTAAAATAATTCCACTGGCTATAGAAACAGCGAAGCAATCCATCGCGAGGCCCACAGCCAGTAGCCAAATCTCTAATCCTGACATTGTTTAGAAAGGTAGTTTATAAATTATAGTATAAGTAATTCCCAACGTGTTGGAGCCATATTTCCCGAATCCCGGCACATACCAAGGGTCCCCATATTTATCAGAAGAAGCTGATAATTTGAATTTGAACCGAAGGGCCCACCCCATATATAACTCTTTCCAGACATGAGCACGTATACCAACACAGAACTCTGCCCATTGCATGGAACCCTTCATTCCTTTGTAGTTATAAGGCAAGCTTCCGCTCCATATTTCATCTTCAAGGTTAGGATTACCCACAACCCCTCCTATAGGGTCGTCTAAAGAGAGAGCTTCAACATCATATTTGAAGCTACTTGCGGCATAACGAAGTCCTACAAGCAACATGTGCCCGTGCTGTTTGTTGAATAATGCATTGTAATCCATTCCAATGCGAAAATAAGGGGCATTGCTTTTGTAGTGTATTCCTTTGTCGTTCCATGTATCTGTCGAACCATATCCTAGTTCGGCTATCGGGAAAAAACGATTTTTAAGATTTACGTCAACAGCCATTTCTGTACTAAGGAAATCACTCCCTAAAGCCTTGTTTCCAAGTCCCCAGAGGTCTACTCCAATCGATATTCCGTTATAAAGTGGGTATTCTATTTGAGGCTTCTTCTCTTTTTTATCTGTTTTAGGTGGATTCTTTCCTTGGGAAGCAGATGGGTTTCTGTTCTGTGCTTGTAAAGGAATGGCCAACAGGATGCAAAGCACCAGACTAATAGAATAATTTAATATTTTCCCTTCCATAGATGTTGGCTTCTTTATTTGATACAAAGATGGAGTCTAGGTTGCGACGGGTGTAGCGAATGCTTGTAATAGCTTGCTGCATCTGATAACCACAATCCATTGACAAAAAGTAAGGCGTATTGGTATGGTAAATGATGATCGTGTCAACATTGATTTTACTATATCTAAATATCAGCTTAGTAGAATCGACGGTGTATCTCAGAGGGAGCACAAGGTCATGTACCTTCTTTTGATTGTTGATAATGATGGAGTCGGTGCCATACGCTGTTACAGTGAGTGAATCGAGGGTGTCGTTTTCTACCATTTGAGTTTCTGGATCTATCGTATATAGGTTACATTGGAGCATGGCACGAGTAGCCATGGAACAATCCTCTTCTTCCGAACAGGATACCACGATGCTGATTATGGGGCAAAGAATCGCACCTAATATGATCAATCTGATTAAGCTTTTCATCGTTAAATCGTTTTCTCTATTTGATACTTGTTTCGTTCTGGGGCTGTACGTGAAATTAATTCTCCAAGGAATCCTGC
Organism: uncultured Bacteroides sp.; assembly: GCA_945607605.1. Lineage (GTDB taxonomy): Bacteria > Bacteroidota > Bacteroidia > Bacteroidales > Bacteroidaceae > Bacteroides. The sequence goes on along the minus strand of CALYZE010000052.1, from coordinate 5,202 downwards.
TACAAACAACTGAGTACCAATGATCATAGAGGTCAGTGATAAAAAGAAGTAGGGAGAATCTGTGACGAGACGATAGGGCATGCCATTATGCATGTAGTACAGTTTGCTAGCACCCACAATAATAACGGCTAGAAAACCAAGAATAAAGATCAATGAACCCAATAGACCGAAGAAATGCATCGGTTTTACTCCAAAAGCGGAGAGGAACCACAGGGATATTAAATCTAAATATCCGTTGACGAAACGGTTGAGCCCAAACTTGGTTGTGCCATACTTTCTTGCTTGGTGATGTACCACCTTTTCTCCGATTTTATTGAAGCCGGCATTTTTGGCAAGATAGGGGATGTAGCGGTGCATTTCTCCATACACCTCTATATTTTTAATTACCTCTTTGCGATATGCTTTTAATCCACAATTAAAGTCATGCAGGTTTTTAATACCGGAAATTTTGCGGGCAGTAGCGTTGAAAAGTTTGGTCGGAAGCGTTTTGGATAGCGGATCATAACGCTTCTGTTTCCACCCGGAAACCAAATCATAACCTTCTTCAGTAATCATGCGATAAAGATCTGGTATTTCGTCAGGACTGTCCTGCAAATCGGCATCCATCGTGATGACAACATCACCTTGCACTCGCTCGAAACCGCAAAATAATGCAGGCGACTTACCATAATTTCGGCGAAATTTAATGCCTTGCACTCTGTCTGGTGCTTGTGCATGCAATTGCTCAATCACCTGCCAAGAGTGGTCAGTACTTCCGTCATTCACAAAAATAACTTCGTAAGAAAAATGGTTGGCTTTCATTACCCGTTCAATCCATGCGAACAGTTCAGGAAGAGACTCTTCCTCATTATATAATGGTACGACAACTGAGATATCCATCTTCTTTATGGTTTTACTATTTATAAATTATAGTCTGTTATCTATTATTTATTCCTTACTGATTTCTTGCTTCCTTCTCATGACAAACAGTGCGGTGGGAATGGCTAGTAAGGATCCATAGAATACATTCTGTGACATCAGTTGCATCGTGATATCTATGGGGGTAAGGGTTTGCATCACCTCCATAACTTCCTCCAACTGATCTACATAGGCTTCTACACCGGGAATGTTGCTTCGTGAAAAAGTGTCCAACATGGTTTCGTAGGTGTTGATTATAAAGCCGTGGTCAATAAATCGGAAATAGATGTAGTGGGCTACAGCAGTCAGTAAAGCTGCGAATATGTACATAAAAACAGTGAATACCCATGCTTGCAGAAAGCTGATACCTCCTCCACAAACTTGATTTCTATACATCTTGGTGTAGTAATATCCCATAAAAGGTACACATAGCGTAAGACCTGCGAATAGGAAAAGAAGAATAGGAGCCATCAGCCCCAAAGGAAAGAGAATAAATTTCAATATCCAGTATCCACCCATATAGGTACCGAATAGCATAGCGTATCGTTGCATGTAACCTCTATTTTCTGCCATCTTTCTAAGAAATATGATGCAAAGGTATAAATAATATTGTATGTAACCCTCTGTCCGCCTGTTAAAGTTGAAAAAAGTTTGGGGTAAGTATTGCATGTTTCAAATTAATGCGTACCTTTGCAACCGCAAAACAAAAAATGGGTAAGTCCTATACGGCCAGCTCCCTTCGAATCCTCCAGGGCTTGATCGCAGCAAAGGTAGTTGGTTGTAGCGGCGCGATATAGTCAGCTTACCCACCCGCCTCTTTAGCTCAGTTGGCCAGAGCACGTGATTTGTAATCTCGGGGTCGTTGGTTCGAATCCGACAAGAGGCTCAAAAAGCAGATAGTGTGAAAACATTACCTGCTTTTTTTGTGTCGGTTTGACTCGTAATTGAAATTTATCAGATGCTTTAGAGTAATGCTTTGAAAATAAAACTTATTTTTGTATCTCTAAATAAAAATAGTCATATACATGAAAATACACAAATTATATTGGCTGCTTTCTTGCTTCTTCTTTTTTCCTTTTACTGAAATTTTTGCCGGTTGGAATAGTTTTATCATTAATTATGATAAGAGTATGTATGGAAAAGGTGCACAAACTTGGCAGATTGCTCCTTATGATAATAAGTGGGTTTATTTTGCCAATAAAAATGGTATGGTGCAATTTGATGGTAATGTCTGGAGTATTTTCCCTTTAAAGAATTCTTCAGATGTACGCTCCGTCTTACCTTCTGCGACTCAGAAACGTATTTATGTAGGGGGAATCAATGAATTTGGTTATTATAACCCGAAAGCAGATGGTTCTTTGGATTATCATTGTATGTCCGATACCTTGGATGCTTCAATCAAGCTCCTCGGAAATGTATGGGGAATTCATGAAGTGGATAATATTTTATATTTCCAAGGCGACAGTCGAGTTGTTAAATACTCGAATGGAAAATATACCGCTATCGAAATAGATGCTAAGATCGACTGCTCGAATATGGTAAATGGAATTCTTTATATAGGCACAGATAAAGGTGTGTGGTTTTTGGTAGGGAATACGTTTTTTCCTCTACAAGGAGGTGATATATTGACTTCTAAGCGCATTCGAGGTATTATACCTTATAAAAAAGGAGTGCTTGTGGTGACAGCCTATAACGGCTTGTATTATTGCGATGGGCGTAAGGTAGAACCTTACTTAACTGGTGCTGAAGATTTTATGCGTGAGAATGATGTGTTTTGTGTGGCAAAAAAAGATGATAATATTGTTCTCGGCACTATTCATAAAGGGCTTGTGTTGATAGATTGCAGTACCAAGCAATTAAAATACTTCAATGAAAACAATGGACTACGCAATAATACGGTGTTATCTGTCTCTTTCGATGCTGTAGGAAACCTTTGGGCTGGATTAGATAGCGGCATTGATTATGTGTGCCTTAGTTCACCTTTTACCAATTTGTATTCTTATCCGTATTCTTACGGCACCGGGTATACGGCTGCGGTAGAAAATGGTTATCTTTATTTAGGCACTAACCGTGGGCTGTATTATACTCATTATCCAGTAAAACAGAATGGAAACTTACCAGACATCAATCCGATGCCTCAATCCAGTGGGCAGGTTTGGAATCTCTGTCGAATAGGTGATGAGTTGTTTTGTTTGCATGATCGTGGCATCTTTTTGATTCAAGGTACTTCGGTAAAACGTATTACTGATATTGCCGGTGCCTGGTCCTGTCAGTTAGTGACTGGGCGTACAGACTTGATGTATGTTGGTGTGTACAACGGCCTTTACTTGGTTGCTAAAAAAAATGGCGAGTGGAAGGTGGTTTGTAAAATTGATGGTGTAGGGGACTCCTGTCGACTTTTTGAGCAGGAAAATGAGAGAGTTATTTGGGTTTATAATACCGATCATGTGACTCGCATTGAATTGAGTAATGACTTGACGAGAGCACTTCGAATAAGAGAGTATGGAGTGAATGACGGTTTTCCGACAGGACGTGATATGTATGTCTCAAAAGTGGAAGGACGAATTTATTTTGCTACCTCCCGTGGTATATATAAGTATAATCCCCATAAAGATGTTATGGAACCTTGTCCGGATCTGAATAATCTGTTAAATGGTGCTTCTGCCTATTCTCGTCTATTAGAATATAACGATAAACTCATCAGTTTGAGTCCGCACGAAATATGCAATGCTAATCTGGGTACTTATAAACGCGGTGCCAATACGAGTATCACGCCTATTCAACAAACACTGATTGAGTTGGTTCCCAGTTATGAAACCATAATTCCATTGTCTGATTCTTTGATGATCCTTCCGAATGAAGAAGGCTTTGCCCTTTTCAGTATTCCTGCTATAAGGAAACGAGAGGACCGTAGCAAGTCCTTATATATAAGGAATATGTATTTGTCTTATCCCAAAGATTCATTGGTCTATATGGCCAATTTTTTGAGTCAGAAACCAATCCCTCAGATTTCATATTCTTTAAACTCAGTTCGTTTTGAATATGGCCTCCCATCTTTTACTATGGGTGATGATATCCATTTCCAATATCGTTTGAATAAAGGATTCTGGTCTGATTTTACGACCGTGCGTACCAAAGAGTACAGCAATTTATCAGAGGGTGAATATACTTTTGAAGTAAAGGCTGTTTTTCCTGATGGTACCGCTTCTTTGGATGAGATAACCTTCCGTATTCTTCCTCCGTGGTATCGAAGTATTCCGGCATATATCTGCTATTTTGTTTTTGTATTGTTTGCCTTGTGGTATGTTTATCGTTGGGATGATATCCGTGTAAAACGTAAAAAACAACAGGCAGTTGTTGAGAAAGATAAGGAGTTGCAGGAGATGGAAAAGGGATATGAAGAGGAAAAAACTCGTCAGGAAAAGCAAATTATACAATTGGAAAAGGAAAAACTAGAATATGATTTACAGCATAAAAGTCAGGAGATGGCCAATTTGATGATCAATTTTGTTCGTAAGAATGAGATGCTGACTGAGATTAAATCAGAAATATTAAAAGTGTCAGCCGTATTGAAAGGCGAAGCAGCTCGTGATAGTAAGCAACAATTAATGCTTATCAATAGTAGAATTGATGCCAATATTCAAAGTGATGAAGTATTAAAGCGTATTGAAGATCAATTCGATCTTATACACAATAACTTTATGAAACGTCTTCATGCCAAGCATTCCGATCTTTCAAACAATGAGCGTATGATGTGTGCTTATCTCAAAATGGATCTTTCTACAAAAGAGATTGCTCCATTATTGAATATCTCTGTCCGTGGAGTGGAAACGATTCGATATCGTCTACGTAAGAAATTTAATCTGGAAAGAGAGGATAGTTTAACAGATTACTTGAATAACCAACTATAGATTTTAAATTAACGTTCATTAGAGAACTGTTGCTTGTAAAGGAGGAAATTAAACGATTTCCTCCTTTTATGTTATATAGCATATACTGACGTATCCTATTAAAGTATATATAATCTATTGATAATTAGTAGTTATATTAGTTTTGACGTATTGATAACGTATTAAAATAATTTATTTGACGTATTTAAGAATAAGTGCTTTCTGCTATTGCATTCATTTTTACTTTATGTTTGCAGTGTTCAATTACGAACAAAATCGAGAATGTTAATCTTAATTTTGTAAAACTTATGAAAAAGTTATTATCAGTTTTATTTCTGTTAAGCTTTATCTTGGCTTCTGTGTATGCCCAAAATATACAGGTAAAAGGTACGGTGGTAAGTGGTTCCGATAATGA
>CALYZE010000051.1 GCA_945607605.1 uncultured Bacteroides sp. | reverse complement strand
GCTTTTAATGTACCTATTATTACCAGAAATGCGGATAATAAAAATAGTCTTTTGTTTTTCATAAGTTAATTGTTTTTTATGTGCACGGGCTTTCTATTTCTTCATCCGGACACAAAGATAATGCAAATCGAATGCAGAACTTTCATGCTTGCATGAAAAAATTATTTTTATAGTAAAGTGACTTTGACGGATTGCAGGTCCCGGGCTGCGGAACTTGTTCCATAGAATAACTCGTACTCACCCGGTGCTACACGCATGGTATTTGTAGAAGGATCAAAACATTCGAATGATTCGGATGGCAACTCTATCTTGACATCCTGTTTGGCTCCTGCTGCGAGTTCTACACGTGCATAGGCTTTCAGGGACTTTAATGGTCCGTCAGCGTCATCGGTTTTGTGTATGTATACTTGTACGACTTCAGTTCCGGACCGTTTGCCCGTATTGGAGACCGGTACAGTCAAGGTCAGCGACTCATCTGTACGGAGTCGGGTTTTGCTGCAACTGGCTGTACCTATGGCGAAATCCGTGTAACTTAATCCGAATCCAAATGGGAACAGAGGGTCGGACATATACCGGTATGTACGTCCTTTCATGGAGTAATCCTCATAGTCGGGAAGTTGTTTCGTACTTTTGTAGAAAGTGACGGGCAGCTTGCCGGAGGGGTTATAATCACCGAACAACACGTCGGCTACAGCATATCCACCCAGTTCTCCTCCATACCATGCCTGGAGAATGGCGTCGCAACTTTCCGTTTCGGGCAGTAATGCCATAGACGATCCGGAACAATTGACAAATACTACTTGTTTTCCGGCATCTTTCAGGGCTTTTAGGAAGTTCCGCTGTACAGCGGGTAATTCTATATCCGTACGGTCGCCTCCTTTGAAGCCGGGAATATTCACAGGCATTTCTTCCCCTTCCAGCTGTGGCGAAATGCCACCTACGAAGACCACTACATCTACGCCTTTAAGTTTTGAAATGCTTTCATTGTAATTGATAGGGAATTCTTTGCCGAGGTTGAACTTCAGGTTTGCAGCCCAGTTTTCTACTTGTGCATAGAGTATTTCTATCTTATACTCTTTCCCTTTTTCCACTTGTAGCATGGTGCGGGTATCGGTGGTTCTCCAAGTGCGACGTTTAGTCATTGACTTGCCGTTTACCAATAATTCAAAGTAACTGCAACCTTCGAGATTGAGGAGAATTTCGCCTGATTCTTTCGGGGTTAATACGGTTTCGTATTTGGCTGAGAACTTTTCAAGGTTCACTCCCGGGCCGAAAGTATGTAATCCGTATGTAGTCACGTTGATAGGCTGGGTGGTACGGAGTGAAGAGACAGGCTCTCCCTGGCGTTCTGGATTGTTCCAGAATGTAGCTTTTATGCCGGGTTTCCCATCTATGCTGCATTGGTCAAGATAGGATTCCAATGTTTGGTCATTCACCAGGTCACAGCCTTTCATGTAGACGATCTGATTCTTTTTCAGTTTACTTTTGAAGCCGTCCAAGATGGTAATGGTCTGATTCGGAGTTCCGTTGTAGTTGCCCCACAGCATAGGTTTGTCATCAGCGTTAGGACCGATAACCGCAATCTTGCGGATGGATTTACTTAAAGGCAATACATTGTTCTTGTTCTGTAAGAGTGTCATTGTCTGGCGTGACATATTCAGTGACAAATCTTTGTGAGCCTTACAGTTGACTACCGACATCGGTATTTTTGTCCAGTTCACTAATGACGGGTCATCCATTTCTCCGAGTTCAAAGCGTCCTTCCATCAGGCGGAGCACATGTTTGTTCACTTCTTCTTCTGTTATCAATCCTCTGGATACGGCTTCCGGTAGTTTCTGATAAGCGTATCCGTATCCACATTCCACATCTGTACCTGCCATGGTTCCTTTGACGGCTGCATGTACGGCATCGGAGGAACTTTTGTGGGAAGTCCAGAAGTCGGCAATGGCTCCACAATCGGAGACTACGAGATATTTGAATCCCCATTCATCACGGAGTATTTGTTGAAGCAGACGGGTGTTTCCACAACAAGGATCATCGTCCAGGCGCTGGTAGGCGCACATAACTTCGCGTACATCGGCTTTTTGTACCAATGCCTTGAACGCAGGCAGGTAAGTTTCCCATAGGTCACGGGGACTGACGTTGTTCAGATTGGCTGTATGACGGCTCCATTCCGGACCACTATGTACGGCATAATGCTTGGCACATGCAAGCAATTTACGATACTTTTCATTTTCAGGTCCCTGTAATCCTTTTACCACTGCGATACCCATTTGAGAAGTCAGGTAAGGATCTTCCCCGTAAGTTTCCTGACCACGTCCCCAACGGGGATCACGGAAGATGTTTACGTTGGGAGTCCAGACAGAGAGACTGTGGAAACGGACGTCTTCCAGTCCGTTGCGTACGCGTTCGTTGTGTTTGGCACGCATTTCATCGGAGACTGCATTGAAGATTTCGAATACCAGTTTGTCATTGAATGAAGCGGCCATTCCTACCGGTTCGGGGAAAACGGTTACATTTCCCTGATTGGCTACCCCGTGAAGGGCTTCACTCCACCAATTGAATTTCTTTATTCCCAGGCGTGGAATGGCTTCCGAATCATCACACATCAAGAGCGCTTTCTCTTCTAAAGTCAAGCGTTTCACTAAATCCTTCGCTCTTTCTGCCGGACTTAGTTCGGGATTCTGATACGGCAATGTTTGTCCCCACCCCGATAGGGAGAATAACAAACCACAGGTTACTAATACCTTTTTCATAATAATGTTGTTTTCATGGTATAAAATTATGTTTTTATTTCTTGGTTGCTAAGGATGATATTTCCCCAGTATTTTAATTTCGTCTCCTGAAATATCTACTTCTAACAGTGTGGGTCTTCGTGGACCCGGGTTTTCGGAGTCGAGGCTTTGGTGATGCAGGCACATCAGCAACTTTCCATCGAATGTACGGAACAACATACCGTGCCCTGAATTATTAGGTATCAGAGGATCATTGCACTGAACCCAGGGACCGGCAAGTTTACCCGACTCGGAGTAGGCCACTCCTTGCGCACAACGGCTGTTGCTCCAACTGGACCACAACATTCCTAAACGCCCCGTGCCCGTCCGGAACAAGAACGGACCATCTGCCACATAGCCTCCCAGCGCCATGCCGATAGTGAGCTCGCCTATCGATTTCATTTCTCTTGGCCATGGGGCATCGGATGCTCTGAAAAGGGTGGTAGAGGTTCCTATTGATTCTGATAGTTCCGGAGTCAGTTGAACGTAGTCGATCATCCCGTCTACGGTTTGCATCCATTCGTGACAAAAGACCATATAGGGCACTCCGTCTTCTTCCCAGAAAGTACCGTCGAGTGTAGACCAGTCCTCCGGCAGATAGTTCTTGTCGCTGATGGGATGGTAAGGACCTGCTGCTTTGTCGGATGTAAGGATATGGGTGGCACGGCGTTGTACATTGTATCTATCAGGTACAGTGTCTACTATGATCTTGGGATTGGTAAAGGTAACGAAACAATAGTATTTACCTTTATATTTATGGAGCTCCGGAGCCCATATTCTTGGCACGGTTCCAATCCAGGAAGTTGTATCCACAGTAATGTATTGATAGGGGCCTGTCCACTTTTTCATATTTGTACTTTTCCATAAACTACCGCCACTTCCAACCAGATAATACATCTGTGTTTCTTCATCGGCCAGGATAAAGGGATCGCTTAGCTGTAAAGAGTCAAAGGAAGTGGTGTCTATCTTATCTCCTTCCTTGCCGCCAATAAATGTATATTGTTTTATCGGCTCTGGGCTCTTAGTCTGGTTACAGGCAACCAGATTAAGAACGAACAGAGTTATTGTGAAATGAAACAGTATCTTCATAGTTGCAAGTATTGTTAAAACTACATCTGTATTATGTGAAGTATCATTTGAATATCAAGCCTGGGCCGGCTATGATACTTTCCAAAATAACTATTCGAATGTTAATGTTAAGTGCAAAAATAACAGGTAATCCCCTTAATAAAGGGTATAAAACTGTTTTTGAGGAGGATTTTTCTTGCTGCCAGGGCGTATATGTGGCACAAGTGTTATATTTGCAGGACACAAATCCATGGCAGCCTGCTTCCTGAAAAACTCAGTCATCTTTTTAAAAGTCTGCTCATTGAAAGTTATAGGACCGTGCTGTCCCTGGGGTACGGTAATAAACTCTTCCAATCGTCCTTTTGCACTTAAAGCATCTTTAAAGAAGACACTCTGGCAATGAGGAACAACGGTATCGGCATCCCCATGAATCACCAAAAACTTCGGGTCCTTTTCGTCGATATAAGTCATCGGATTCAAAAGGGTCAGCACATCCATGTGTTCAGCCGGTGTCCCTCCTATCAAGGTCGCCTCAGGTGAATCTGCCCCTTTGGTCGTAGCACAGTTTTCCATGCGCGTCATGTCTATCGGTCCGAACCAATCCACCACTGCATCCACCCGGCTGCTAAAGGAAGTGCAATCTCCCACATTTCCTTCGATGTCCATCTCCGTATCACCCACCTTATATACTTTGACTCCATTGGTAGTGCCGGCCAGTGAAGACAAATGGCCGCCCGATGAAAATCCGGTGATACCGATAAAGGATGTATCGAGCCGGTATTCATCAGCATGGGCACGGATAAAGCGCACAGCTGCCTTCACATCATTGATCTGCGCCGGAAACTTCGCATCGCCACTGGAACGATGGTTGATGGAAACCACCGCAAATCCCCCGTCGAGCAACGGTTTCCCCATCGCCTGGAAAGCCATCTGCTTCATATTATTGGCAAACCAGGCGCTACCGTAGATCAAGACCACCACTTTATATTCAGTCTGTCCTCCATCGGGCAGATAAATATCGAGTTTATGTCCCTCCAGACTGTCATTAGCATAGTTGATATCAGTCCATTGCGTAATCTGTCCGAAAGACATGAATGAATAGAACAACGCACACACAAATCCAAAAACAAGTTTCATATTTTTCAGTTTATTAAAAAGTTGACAATTATTTAAAAAGAAGCGGAGCAAACTCATTCAATGCTCTGCGCCACGTGAGCCATTCATGGGTCGTATCGGGAGATTCATAATACACATATTTAATTCCCTGTTTGTCCATCATCTGCCGGAAAGCCTTCACTACTCCGGGGAAAGGATGCGGTTCGGCCGTACCAAGTCCCAGAAAGAAAACCTTAAACTGAGCGTTTACAGCCTTAGCATCTTTAAACTTCCCATTAAGGAAAGTAGTTGCATCCAGCGGTTCGGTACTCGGATAATTGGACGTACCACTGAAACCACCATAATAGGCAAAATGCCCGGGATTATTCATGGCAATATGCATAGTTTGGTTAGCCCCCATTGACAATCCTGCAATGGCGCGGTCTTCACGACCGGACAAGGTACGAAACTTCGCATCAATCATCGGAATGACTTCGTTCATCAGCACTTCTTCAAAAATAGAAGCAGCAAAAGGCGACTTTTCACCGGGCTTCGTAGCGTATCCATTGTCCATTACCACCAACATAGGAACTGCCTTTCCGGCGGCAATCAGATTGTCCAGAATCAAATTGGTCTTACCTTGTCTTCCCCATCCCGTTTCGTCCTCAAAACTACCATGTTGCAGATAAAGCACCGGGTAACGTTTATCTTTATTATCCCCATATCCCGCCGGAGTATAAACAAAACAACGCCTCCATGCTTTTGTCAGATTGGAATAATAATTCATCTCACTCAGCAAGCCGTGAGGAACATCTTTCAAGGCATAGAAATCGGCATCATGAGCCGGAACCTCTATACCACTGCCCCAACGACCCGCTCCATAGAAATAAATGGTACTCGGATCAGGAACAGCTGCTCCGTCCACATTCAGCTGGTAATAATGGAATCCCTCCTGTTGCGGAGCGGACTCGCCTGTCCACACACCCTTTTCATCTTTGGTAAGGTCATACTTCACGCCACCCAAATCGAGTTGTACTACCTTTGCTTCGGGTGCCGAAATTTGTACACGAACCTTACGCTCCGAATTGACCTGAGGATAAAGCTTCCACGGTTGATTCACTTCCGATGGTTTGAAATCCTCCACTGTCTGTGCAAAAGATGGTAAGCCTACACTTACCATCCATGACATCATACTCCAAAATAAAATTTGTCTCTTCATAAATTAGATATTACTTCTTAAATAAATTCGGTATAAATTCATTCAGACATCTGCGCCAGGTAAGCCATTCGTGGGCTGTTCCCTGCGATTTATATGAAGCTACACGGATATTCATGCCTTGCAGAGCCTCAATAAGTTGTGCGGTTCCCATATTTTCTTCCGTTCCGCAGCCCAGGAACAAGTAATGTACTTTCTTGTTGAAAATATCGGCATCAGCAAACACTCCATTGAAGGCATTCTTTACATCCAGTCCGAAGATAGCTCCACTGAAACTGCCAATATACGAAAATTTATAAAGATTGGTCAAAGTAATGTCGAAAGTTTGCTTGCCGCCCCATGACAGCCCCGCCATAGCACGGTGTTCGCGGTCAGTATAAGTACGGAATGTTTTGTCCACCATCGGGATAAGGTCATTTATCATCAGAGTGGCAAAAGAAGAACCATACAGGTTACGTTCATCATTCACATTCTTTCCGGGACGCGGGCGGAATCCCACTTCTACATCGCCACTTTCCATCACCACAATCATGGGCACACATTTACCTTCGGCAATCTGGTTATCGAGAATGTTGTACATGTAGCCCTGTGTGCTCCATCCGGTTTCATCCTCGCCCATGCCGTGTTGCAGATAAAGCACCGGATAGCGTTTCTTTGTATTTTTTTCATATTCGGCGGGAGTATAGACCACGCAACGACGGAAACGCTGCTGGCTTTCAGCATAGTAAGTACAGGTGCGCACCTGTCCGTGGGGCACATTCTGTGGGCGGTAATAATCGCCTTCTTTACCCTCAGGCACTTCTATCCCACTTGCCATACGGCTACAGCCAAAGTAAGTACAACTCATGGGGTCGATAACCGAGAAACCGTCCACCAACAAGAAGTAATAGTGGAAACCAACTACCAACGGGTCAGTCTTCACTGTCCACCAACCCTGTTCATCTTTATCCATATCATACTTCTTGCCGCAAATATCCACCTGCAAGCGTTTTACGTTGGGTGAAAAGATGCGGAAATAGGCACGGTTCTCCTTATCCAGACGTGGAAAATCGCAGCCGTGCATATTCGATGAGGCTTCCACCGTATTCTTTATTACTTCCTCTGTGGTGGGAAGTTCCTTACCCATCATCTTCAGCATGGCGGCAGCATAGCGGCGGCCCAAAACGCGATAACCGGCAGCATCAAAGTGCAGATGGTCGGCAGCACAGCTCAAGCCTTTTGACGAAACAACGGCACAGTTCTTTATCACCTGCGGCAAGGTTGCTATGATCGGATTCATGGCGGCACAAGTACCCCCGTGGTCGGCATTCACTACTTCACCGGCCAGTAAAGGAACTTCTTCAGTTTTCAAATTTAAATCAGCCAGCAAGTTGTCATATACATCCTTTACTTTTGCAGGCCATTCCTCTTCTCCCGTGTTCGATTCACCCTGGTGCAATAAGATACCTTTTACCACGCCATCTTTCTGTGCTATTTTAGCCATCTCCACCAAGCGGGCATAAGGATCGTTGTCATACTCCTTGAGCATACCCAACATCCATTGCGGAGCTGTCTTGATATATTCCCCGCGCTTGTCTTTCTGGAAAAGTTCTATCTTGCAGCCGCCCACTGCTACATGCACCACACCCACACGTACATTTTCCGGAAGGTTCTCTATCATTGTCCGCCCAAAGTAGTCTACGGGAGTCAATCCCGTACGCTGACGACACAGCGGAGCACGTGCCGGATACCATTTACCCTTTACCCTGCCCAATTCTTTATTTTCTACAGCTGACAACACTTGGAAACGCGGACTTACCAATGTGTCCTGAGCCTCATAGCGGGCATTCCCTTCCATGTTCGATTGTCCCAGACACAGATAGATATAAAAGTTTGCATCTTGTGCAGATACAGTCAGGCTTGTAAGAAGCAGACCTGCCAACAAAGCCATAATAAGTTTTATACTTTTCATTTTTATTTTATATTGATAATAAATATAATAATTTGCTCTAAGTTTTTCGGCATTGCCGGTGAGTGCGTAAAACAAGCATGCGATAAATAATAACAGTTTTTTCGTTCTATTCAATTATAAGGTTTCTACTCGTTTGCTTTCAAATGCAGTAAGTGCATTGCAAAGAAAGACTTTTTTTGCGGTTTAAATCAATTCCCATGTGATATAAACCTTTCTCTATAGCTCATTTCCATAAAAAAGTAGAACTTATCGGGCAATTGGATAAAAGATAAGGTGAAGGATGTGAGGGCTGAAAAGCGGATATATTGATGGTCTACTCATAACGACAAAAAGGCCATACTAATATTTCTTTCAGTATGGCCCTCATGAACTTTACCTATAATATCTATCGTCCTATTGAAATAATGAATATCATTTTTATTAATTTGCCCAACCGCGTACCTGATGTATTTGGTCGTTGATTTCGATTATATTTTGTGGAAGTGGCCAGTATTCGTTCTTGCCCTCAACGAATTTAAGTGTAATGTTAGCTTCGGCATATGGGTGACGTATGTCATACACAAGCTTGTGAGGTTTACTGCCACCGGAAGTCCAATATTCGTCAGTTTGATAAGGAACGTTATCAAGCACCTTGTCGTAGCACTGCTTGGCAATACCCCAACGAACGATGTCGAACCAACGGCAGCCTTCGAACCAAAGTTCATATTGCTTTTCGTTTTGAAGCACTTCGAGGTCAACAGTGGCAGATACGGTTTCTGAACCTGCGCGTTGCTGAATCTTGTTGATATACTTCTTAGCTTCATCCGGCTGACTTGATAAACAAGCTTCTGCATAAATCAGATAAGCTTCACCCAAACGGGCAATGCAGAGGTTTGTATTGTTACAGTTGTCACCTACAGAGAGATCAGCGTCGTTAGGATGCATCATCATCTTCACTTCCATCACGTCACTACGAGAGAATGAACCATTAGTTTTGGTGATACCACGGTTTTCGTCAAATTCTTTATCTGCGCGAGTAGTGCAAGTAGCATCGCTTTTCCAACCGCAGAGTTTTTCATCGTAAAAGAATTCGTCAGAAGTCAAGAAAGTAGCTTTACGACGATAGCTGTCACCATCGTTTGCCAGCATTTTGTGAGCAAACTCATGATTGATAGAGCCACCACCCCAACCACCGGCTGAGCAAATAAGTGGACTCGTACCACCACCTTTAATATCATCACCACGCCAGTTGAGTACGTTGGCCACCATCCAACGGCCACGATTATTACCACCTCTCCATGATTCTGTACCACCTGCGGCCGCTGTATTAGTAACATAGTTGAATTCGAAAATCTTTTCTTCACAACCATCACCTTCTACGTGGAACAAGTCACGGAAACGTTCACCCGGAACGAGGTCGTAGTTTTGAGACTCTACAAGGGGTTTCATTACGCTAATCACCTTGGCATTGTCACCTGCAAAAAGAGCAGACTTACCGGCTACGAATCGAGCGAAACCTTGAGTTACAACCCAAGCACCTTCTTGATCATTCTTACCTTTACGTTCGGGCAAGTCAGAAAGAGCCTCTTCACATTCTTTCACGCACCAATCAAAGATAGCCTTCTGTGACTCTGCATTCACCGGTTTTTCATCGGTGATGAGGTGATCAATCAAAGGGGGCTGATAATACACCTGTGCAGCCAGCATGTGTGCCCATGCACGCATTACCTTAGCTTCGGCAACAGCTTGTTTCTTAACAGGAGTATCAGCTGTTTCACCAAAATAGTGAATTATCAAGTTGGCAGAATAGATTGCCTTATAGATGTGATTATAAAGCGTACTGATAGGGGCATAGCTGGGATCATAACGGAACTCATTAAGTCTACGGAAATCTGCATGGTCGTCAATGTCACCACCGGCTGCAAACACGTCGTCGGCAGAGTAGTTAAGACCCATGATATATGCATTCCAGGTACCTTCACTAGCACCGATTTCTCCGATATAAGTAGCATACATGGCTGTCAACGCGGATTCGGCATCCGCATCAGTCTTGTAGAAGTTAGCTGTACTGCTGGTTGCTTTCTGTTCCACATCAAGCATGTCTTCACACGCAGTAAACATCATACTTGAAAGCAAAGCGATTGATAAAAATATTTTTTTCATATCTCTTTCGATTAATTATAATTAGAATGTAACACTTACGCCAAATACCATCTTTTTCATGATAGGATATGCACCCTTGTCGAGACCCGGACAGTTGTATTCATTTGTACAGGTTTCAGGGTCGAGACCCGGATACTTGGTGAATGTGAAGAAGTCGTCCAATGATACGTAAAAACGTGCGTTGTCGATGAATACTTTATTGGTGATCCTCTTAGGCAATGTGTAACCAAGTTGAATTTGCTTAATCTTGAAGAACGAGCCATCGTAAACCATGGCAGATGAACGCCAGAATGTACCGCTACCTTTTACAGAAGTTGCGTCAGGAAGTTTGCCAGACTTGAAGTCTTTATAAATACCTTCTGATAAGTTGTTGTAGCCTGAACGATAGAGACCGTAGTAGACATCGTTACCGGCAGCACCGGTACCGAACAAAGTGAAGTCGAACCCCTTGTATTCAGCATTCAAGGTAATACCGTAAGTCAAAGTAGGAAGACCGGAACCGATGTTGGTCATGTCCTCAGCTTGTGGGTCGTTGGTCAATTCGCCATCTTTGGTGTAGTATTGTGCAGTACCGTCAGCAGCACGGCCCGCATACTTAAAACCGCGCATGTACCATATGGGTTCGCCTTGCTCGAAGTAGCAACGAACAACTTCGGGAGATGCACCTTCAACAGTTGCGCCGGAAATACGTTCGATAGATGGATCGAGGTAAGTCACTTCATTGTGAAGTGTGGCCATGTTAGCAGATATGCCATATTTGAAGTCACCGATATGGTCTTTCCAGCTAAGTTCTAATTCGAAACCGCTGTTTTCAACTTTACCGGCGTTCATTGTCATAGAAGAAACACCTGATTCAGGCATAGTGGGAGCACTTACAAGCAAGTCCTTGGTATTCTTCTTGTAATAGTCGAGACCAACGCTCAATCTGTCGTTTAAGAAACGGAAGTCAGCACCCAAGTCGATTTGTTCTGAAGTTTCCCAAGTCAGGTTAGGGTTGGCAATACCGTTAGGCATTGAACCAAAAGTAACGGCACTTGTTGAACCATAGTTATAGAATTGTGAATTCGTACTAATACCGGCTGTATATGCATAGTTACTCAATACGTTTACGTTACCATTCTGTCCCCAAGATGCACGGAGCTTACCGTATGACATGATGCTTGGATTGACGTTATCTTTGAAGAAGCTTTCGTTTGAGAATGTCCAGCCTGCAGATGCAGAGAAGAACTTACCCCAACGGTTGTCTTTCGAAAGTTTAGAAGAGTCGAATGCATCGGCACGGAAGTTAGCCTGAACGCTATAGCGGTTGTCGTAGCTATAAGTTACACGGCCGAAGTAAGAGAGTGCTCGAGTAGTGCCCTTTATGCCGCCGATGTTCTTCGTTGTTCCTTCATTAGCATTTACACAATCGAGGTAGATGAAGTTAGAGGAATAAGCTTTAAGGATGTCCGAACCGGAAGCATTGGCGCTGACAAAATTTGAATCGCTTTGGCGATATGACATACCGGCCATGGCACCTACAGCGTGTTTGCCGGCGAAGATATCGTTATAGTTGGCGAAGTTTTCCCATTGATACCAAGTAGAGTTTCTACTAGCGCCAGAGATAATGTAGTTGTCACCTTTGGATTGACCATTGAGGTAGTAGGGGTATTGATAGTCAGATTCGTTGTTGAAGGAGATACGATAACCCAAACGAGAAGTGAAAGTCACTTGCTTGACAGGAGTAACGTTCATGTAAGCGGTACCATTAACGTTTACGCCACTGTTGCGTGATTCTGAACGGTCGCGTTGCGAGAAGGGGTTGCCACCGGCAAGACGTTGGTTGAAGTAGGAAGTAGCATAATAGCCGTTTTCATCACCAAAGAGAGTGTAGTTAGAATCACCTGCTTGAATTTCTTTGTAGTAGTCAAGATATTCACCCAACATTTGTTCCGGTTTTGTCCAGTAGAGCGGAGTCAGCGGGTCAATCAAAAGAAGCATCTCGAAGGAAGAACCATAACCTTGTTCGGATATACCACGAGTATTCCATTTCTCAATAGAGGTGTTGGTACCTACTTTCAACCAATCCTTAATCATATAATCGGCATTGATTTGAGCAGTAAGACGTTCGTACTTATCTTTGCTACCCTTAACGATACCGTCTTGGTTCACATGGTTCACACTTAAGAAATATGAACCGCGGTCGTTGCCACCTTCTAAAGTAAGGGTGTGTTGTTGAGCCCAAGTATCTTCGAAATAAGCCTTCAACCAGTCTGTATTGGTATTAGGATCCCATCCGTATTGCGTTTGAGCATCAGCCAAATCGGCATTCACAGTTTCAGCGCCAAGCTGCATAGTCATCCAGTCCTTGAATTGAGTAGCGTTAAGAAGACTGGGTACGTCACCGAGTGATTGGTTAGTCCACTTGCCGCTATAAGTAATAGAACTTCGTCCTTTTTTACCCGATTTAGTAGTGATAAGAACAACACCGTTACCGGCTTCAGCGCCATAGATAGCAGCCGAAGCAGCATCCTTCAATACTTCCATTGATTCAATCATAGAAGGATCGAGGTATTGGATAGAGCTGACTTGCAAACCATCAACAATCAACAAAGGACCGATGTTGTTTGAGTTTGAAGAATAACCACGAACGCGGATTGATGCGCCTTGACCCGGTTTACCGGAACCATTCAGAATTTGTACACCCGATGCCTTACCTTGCAAAGCAGCGGCAGCATCGGTAGTAGACAAACCTTTCAGCTCATCGGCCTTTACTGAAGCTACCGAACCGGTAAGGTCACTCTTGCGTTGCACGCCATAACCTACAACCACTACTTCGTCAAGCACTTCGGTGTCTTCTTCCAGACGGAAGTTGATTACGTTACGACCACTCACTTTTACAGTCTGTGACTTGTACCCTATAAAAGATACTTCAAGGGTAGCATTACTACTTTCAACTGATATAGAATAATTACCATTGAGGTCGGTAATACAACCGTTGTGGGTTCCATCCTCCAGAATAGTCACCCCAATCATCGGCTCAGAATCATTGGCCGAGACAACAGTACCCTTGACTTGAAATTGCGCCGATGCTGACATACATGCCAAAAGCATAAGCATAAACAGAAAAGGAATCTTCTGATTTTTTTTGACTACATTTTTCATCATAATTACTTTAAGAGTTAATAATCACATTTTTTCTTTTGTCATTAGCTATTGCTACAATAGCTTTCTAACCGTCATCATACATATATTTCATAGCTTCTAATTATTTAATTATTTGAGGCCTGTTGGCGGAATCAGGGGGGCTGTCCGGCATTCTGCCGGAGCCATACCAGAGAGGAGGCAACCCCCTGTTTGCTCCGTATCATCCCCAGACAGGGGTACCTCTGACCGAAGATGATACGGAGTTGGTACGGTTCGGTTATTGCCCAACTCCGGCTTTGGCCCTTTTTGGGCACAGGGAAAAAGCCATTCATTCCGCATCGGCAAGCCAACTGTTGATTCAAATGGAGCTGTCTGAGCCGGTTCGTCACGTTTGAGTGCGATTGCCCGGCAATAGCACTTTAGGGGAATGAGCCTGTTGCTAATGGTCGCGGAAATTCCATTTGGAATTGTCACTGTTCATATCGAATATGTCAAGAGATGGAGTGCTGTCGCCTACGGACACCAGAACCAGTTCCTTGTCAGTTCCCGGCACTTCTTTGGGCATGATCCGGTAGGTGCCGTCTGTCAACTGGTCGATTCGCCACAGTTGTTCGGGGGCTCCCGTGAACTCAGGCACTGTCACGACTTCCGCATCTGCCGTGGCGGCCAGTGCGCGATTGGTTCCTTCAATCACAATCTTGTAATAAGGGCCACCCAGGTATCCGCCTCCATCGGGTACGGCAGTAATGGTCCACTTCTGATGAGGACGGAACATATAATCACCGATTCTTACGTTGATTTTTCCTTGTGGCCAAGTCCCGATCACATCTTCCAACGTCTGCGATTTCAAAGGTACGACGGGCGTGTCATCTTTTTCCCAGAAGCGGTGTCTGGTATATTCCATACGTACAAAATCAACGGCAAGTTCAAGGGCATACCCTCTACGTTCGGATTCAATCTCATACGTTCCCTCTTTGAAGACCTCGCCGGCAACGGGCCAGCCGTTCTTCCATAAAAGCGGGCGTATGCCCAGCACACTGCGGCCACCCCGGTCGAAATCGGCTTCAAAGTGGCATGACATCTTCTCTACTCCGTCGGCTACTTTGAAAAGCCCGAAGTGTCCCGGACCGGTTTGGCGGTTACCTGCGGCAATCACCATCTTGCCACCGCCTTCCAGCATTTTTCTTCCCATATTATCGACATACGGCCCCGTCACTTTGCGCGAACGGCCGACAACAATATTGTAGGTGGAGTTCGGGCCATCGCAGCAAGTGCCGTGTGTTCCCAGAAGATAATACCAGCCGTCACGATAGATCAGATCGGTTGCTTCACAGTCAATGGCAATGTCGATTTCTTTGTTACCCTCCATCCGTTTGCCGGTTGCGGGGTCGAGTTCTACAAGCCTGATAAAGCCGAAATACGTGCCGTAAGACAACCACAAGCGTCCGTCTGTCGGGTCGAGCAGAAGTCCGGCGTCAATGGCATCGCAATCTTCATCATTCACTGAAGAGGCCACTTCTATAGGCTCCGTATATTTAAAATCCGGGGAATTGGGGTCTAAGGTTTTATTCCACATGGTTAATACTTTACCGCTGTGTCCTCCGCCGAGGCCTCCTCCCGTGGCACTGTAAGCAACCAGGTGGCGGTCGCCGATTTTCACGGCATCGGGCGCGGCGCCTCCGCCGGGTCTTACTCCGCCGCCGTTCCATGTCCAGCCGTCTTCAGATATCAATCCGCCTCCGCCTGTGCCGAAAGTATAATATTTACCATCACACTCCATGATAGTGGACGGATCGTGGATGTATGGAGTGCCGATTTGTGCAATTGCTTTTTCAGATGTCAATGTAAACATCAGGGCTGCCGTGCCCAGAAGTATAGCTTTTGTTTTCATGATCATTTATGGCTGATAGTAATGTTTTTAACGGGTGTTCCATTCTCATTGAGGAAGCGAACGCAGAAATCGCTCATTCCGGGACCGTTGATGACGGCTCCGCGAATGATGTTCTTGCCCTTCTTTAAGGTCAGCCGGCGTGAGAGGCAGTCATCTTTGACCATACGCCGGTCGCCCGAAAGGATTACGGCTTCCTCACCGTTCAGCCACCACATGGATGCGGAGTTGGAACCTACTGACATCCGGATGTTTTCCATGTCTTCGGGACATTCGATGACTGTGACTACCCAGAACAGCACTCCGTACACTTGCTTCTTCAGGCCGGAGGCAAAACGGAAGAGCTTCACGTTGAACAGTTTGCTGTCCAACGCATGCCAAGCCAGCTTCTGTTTGCCTACTTTCACTTTATCCCCGTCTTTGGGCAGGACGGTGAATTGATTGGAGAAATACTCGGTTGCAAATGCTTCGCGAATGTAACTGTCGGTAAAGACCGTGTTGGAACGGTTGGGCTTGTCGATGGGTTCCAGCAACAGCCAGCGCTGGATAAAGCCCTCACTGTCAGGTGACATCATATTCATGGTTGCCGGAGAAAAGTAGTCTGACAACCGGGGGGACGCTTCATTCTTTTGAGCATAGCCATGTAAACCCATCATAGCCGCGATACAAGCCGCCAACAATGATTTTCGATGGAAGATATTCATCGTTATAGTCTGTTTTATTGATTATACATTATTTCGTTTTAAATAATAGGGGAGCAAACTCTTTCAGACATCTGCGCCAGGTCAGGAACTCGTGGGCAGTGCCCGGAGACTCATAATAGATTGTATTGATTCCTGCGGCCTGCAAGCCGTCACTGAGGTTCTTGGTTCTTTCGGGATGTTCTTCCGAACCGATGCCCAGGAAGAAGACGTGTACCTTGTCGTTGAATGCTTTACGATTTTTGAATGCCCCGCCGTAAACGGTATCGAGTTGCTTCAGATCGATGCTGCCTGCTCCGCTGAATCCGCCGATATAGGCAAACTTATCCAGATTGTTCAGGGTAGTGTTGAAAGTAAGAAGTCCGCCCCAGGAAAGTCCGGCCATGGCACGGTTGTCCCTATCGGTCAGTGTTCGGAAATTGGAGTCGATATGAGGAATGATTTCATTCACTAAGATAGCAGGAAATTCTGCACCGAATCTTTTTCTTGCACCGTCAGGAGTTTCACCCGGATTGGTCTTGAACACCTCGATATTGCCATTGTCCATGACTACGATCATTGGTTTGGCTTTACCTTCGGCAATCAGGTTATCCATAATGAAATTCATCTTGCCCTGGTTTGCCCAACTCGTTTCGTTTTCTCCCATACCATGTTGCAGGTAGAGCACCGGATACTTCTTGGTAGGGTTTTTGTCATATTCCGCCGGAGTATAGACGATACATCTGCGCCATTCTTTGCGGATATCAGAGTAGTACCAGCTTTGGCTGATCAGTCCGTGAGGCACGTTCTTGATGGAATAGTAGTCCACATCTTTCTCCGGGATTTCAATACCGCTTACCCATTTGCCCATACCGAAGAATGGTTTGCCATTGGGATCGGCGGCACTTACTCCGTCTATTATAACCTGATAGTAGTGGAAGCCTATTACTTCAGGTTCTTTTGATACGAGCGACCAATATCCGTCTGCCTCTTTGGTCATTTCACCTCGGAAACTGATTTCTACTTTCTGGGCGTTGGGAGCGTGTATCCTGAAGTGTACACGTCTGTCCTCACCTATGCGGGGATAATCAGCCCCATTGATGTTATGCTCATTGGGAGTGGTTCCTGCCGGAAAATCTTGTTGCTGGGCATTCATTGTGAATGGGAGCACTAACAAAGAAGAAAAAATAAGTTTCAATACATTTTTCATAAGCATTAGAATAAATTAGAT
>CALYZE010000050.1 GCA_945607605.1 uncultured Bacteroides sp. | reverse complement strand
AATAACAAACAAGGTATTGCCGATTTGAGTAAAGCCGGAGAATTGGGCATTGTCTCGGCCTATAATATCATAAAGAGGTTTACAGATACACGGGAATAACATTTTTTTGCTAAAAAATAGAATATCAAAAAGAATTAGCTATTTTTGCGTTCTGAAAAATGAAATATACATATAAACTATGATAAAGATAACATTTCCAGACGGCTCTGTTCGTGAATATAACGAAGGAGTAACGGGACTGCAGATTGCAGAAAGCATCAGTTCGCGATTGGCACAAGACGTGCTGGCTTGTGGCGTGAACGGAGAAATTTATGATTTGGGGCGTCCTATCATGCAAGACGCTGAAGTGGTTCTTTATAAATGGGAGGATGAGCAGGGTAAGCATGCCTTTTGGCATACCAGTGCCCACTTGCTGGCCGAAGCTTTGCAAGAATTGTATCCGGGTATTCAGTTTGGTATCGGCCCTGCCATTGAAAATGGCTTCTACTATGATGTAGATCCGGGTGATGAAACAACTATTAAAGAGGCTGACCTGCCTGCCATTGAGAAAAAAATGGCCGAACTGGTGGCTAAAAAAGAATCTGTTGTCCGAAAAGACATTGCCAAAGCAGATGCTTTGAAGATGTTTGGTGATCGTGGAGAAACTTACAAATGTGAACTGATTTCCGAATTGGAAGATGGTCACATTACAACCTATACTCAAGGTGCCTTCACCGACTTGTGTCGGGGTCCTCACTTGATGACTACTACGGCCATTAAGGCTATTAAGCTGACTTCTGTTGCCGGTGCTTACTGGCGCGGACAGGAAAATCGTAAGATGATGACTCGTATTTACGGCATCACGTTCCCTAAGAAGAAGATGTTGGATGAATACCTGGTGTTGCTGGAGGAAGCCAAGAAGCGCGACCACCGCAAAATCGGTAAAGAGATGGATTTGTTCATGTTCTCTGATGTAGTGGGCAAGGGGCTTCCGATGTGGTTACCTAAGGGTACTGCTCTGCGCATCCGCTTGCAGGATTTCTTGCGTCGCATCCAGTCTCGTTATGATTATCAAGAAGTAATGTGTCCGCCTATTGGCAACAAATTGCTTTATATCACTTCCGGCCACTATGCCAAATATGGTAAGGATTCCTTCCAGCCGATCCATACACCGGAAGAAGGGGAAGAGTACTTCTTGAAGCCGATGAACTGTCCGCATCACTGTATGATTTACAAGAATTCTCCACGTTCATACAAAGACTTGCCTTTGCGTTTGGCAGAATTCGGTACGGTTTGCCGTTACGAACAAAGCGGTGAATTGCATGGGTTGACTCGTGTGCGTAGCTTTACACAAGATGATGCACACATCTTCTGTCGCCCCGATCAGGTGAAAGACGAATTCCTGCGCGTGATGGATATCATTTCTATCGTATTCGAGTCTATGGCTTTTGAAAATTTCGAAGCACAGATCTCTTTGCGTGATAAGGTGAATCGTGAAAAATACATCGGTAGCGATGAAAACTGGGAAAAAGCAGAACAGGCCATCATTGACGCTTGTGCTGAAAAAGGATTGAAAGCTAAAATTGAATATGGCGAAGCTGCTTTCTATGGTCCTAAGTTAGACTTTATGGTGAAAGATGCGATTGGTCGTCGTTGGCAGTTGGGAACCATTCAGGTTGACTACAACTTGCCTGAACGCTTCCAGTTGGAATATACAGGAGCGGATAATCAGAAACACCGTCCGGTCATGGTTCACCGGGCACCGTTCGGCTCAATGGAACGCTTTGTAGCTGTTCTTATCGAACATACTGCCGGTAAATTCCCGTTGTGGCTCACTCCCGATCAGGTAGCTATCCTGCCTATTAGTGAGAAGTTCAACGACTATGCGTTGGAAGTGAAGCAGTTCCTGAAAAGATACGATATTCGTGCTATCGTGGACGAGCGCAACGAAAAGATCGGACGTAAAATACGTGATAACGAAATGAAGCGTATTCCTTATATGTTGGTTGTTGGCGAGAAAGAGGCTGAAAATAAGGAAGTTGCCGTTCGTAAACAAGGTGAAGGCGACCAAGGAACTATGAAAATTGAAGATTTTGCTAAAAAAGTGAACGAAGAAGTTCAGAATTTAATAAATAAATGGTAACTTTGCGCCCGATTGTAAAAGCATAGCATACAGTAGATGTTCTAAAGACCGCTTTTGCTAAATATAAAAAACAAATTTGGGAGTAATAAAAAGAAAACAAACTGGAAGTAAACGTTATTTAATGAAAAATGACAGCTTAAAAAGGCAACACCGGATTAATGAGCAAATCCGTGCCAAGGAAGTCCGCATTGTGGGCGATGAGGTGGAAGCTAAAGTATATCCGATAGCGCAAGCTTTGCGATTAGCCGAAGAGCATGAAGCGGACCTTGTGGAGATTTCTCCAAATGCAGAACCCCCTGTTTGTCGTATTATTGATTACTCTAAATTTCTTTATCAATTAAAGAAGCGTCAGAAGGAGCAAAAGGCAAAGCAGGTGAATGTAACTGTGAAGGAAATTCGTTTTGGTCCTCAGACTGATGATCATGACTATAACTTCAAGTTGAAGCATGCCAAAGGATTTTTGGAAGATGGTGATAAGGTGAAAGCCTATGTATTCTTCAAAGGCCGTTCTATTTTGTTCAAGGAACAAGGGGAAGTATTGCTGCTTCGTTTTGCCAACGACTTGGAAGACTATGCTAAGGTAGATCAAATGCCCGTTTTGGAAGGAAAGAGAATGACTATTCAACTCTCTCCGAAAAAAGTTTCTGTTCCTAAGAAACCTGTTGTTGTGAAAACTGCAGAGAAGGCAGAAAAGGCAGCTCCGGTAGAGAAAACTGCTCCAGCAGAGACTGCTCCGGTAGAAAAGAAAGAAGAATAAAGAAAATGAGTAACGCCATAGGTATAGTGCGTTGCCATATTATTTAATAATTTAAAAGTAAGTAAGATGCCAAAGATGAAGACTAACTCCGGTTCTAAAAAGAGATTTACTCTTACCGGAACAGGTAAAATCAAAAGAAAGCACGCTTTTCACAGTCACATTTTGACTAAGAAAACCAAGAAGCAAAAAAGAAACTTATGCTATTCTACACTTGTGAATGCATCTGATGTAAATCAGGTGAGAGAACTCTTAGCAATGAAGTAAGCAAAAGCGTACAAAGTATTAAAGTTATTAACCGAATGCATTAGCTTTAAGTCCGATACGTGAAGTAACGGCGCTAACATTCAAAAACAAGTAAAACTATGCCAAGATCAGTAAATCATGTTGCTTCTAAAGCAAGAAGAAAGAAAATTTTGAAATTGACCAGAGGTTACTTTGGTGCAAGAAAAAACGTTTGGACTGTAGCCAAGAACACTTGGGAAAAAGGTCTGACTTATGCCTATCGTGACCGTAAGAACAAGAAGAGAAACTTCCGCGCATTGTGGATTCAGCGTATCAACGCTGCTGCACGTTTGGAAGGTCTTTCTTATTCTAAACTGATGGGTGCTTTGCACAAAGCTGGTATCGAAATCAACCGCAAAGTATTGGCTGATTTAGCAATGAACCATCCGGAAGCTTTCAAAGCTATCGTTGCTAAAGCAAAGGCTGCATAAAATACAGTTAGCTGATGAAATTTAAAGTGCTGATTACTTTTTTGGTAATCAGCACTTTTTGTGTTTTTGAGGATTTATCAGGTGAGTAAATTATGAAAATGCAGCAAACAAAAAACGGCTTTCCCTTGTTTTTATGATAGAAAGGCATTACCTTTGTTATAGAAAAATATAGCCGCATTGATTGGATCGGGAAACTCATCAATTTTTATGAAATACCGAGACAAGCTTCGCTTCTCAATGGCGGGCCACGCCCTTCGGGGTAACTCTTGAGTCAGTGGATTACAAAGGGGAGGAGCTCTCAAATCATGTCATACGGAGTTTCATCACATCATCGGTGCGGCTTTCTATAAAAAGGAACGGTAATCTTGGTTGACTACCGTTCCTTTTTCCTTTTTCTTGCCGCCATCTTTTCTCCTTCTTCCTTGACTTTTCCTTTCAGCTTACCATGCGTTGAAGATCGTTTGTTTAAGGAGGAGTCACTATCTATGAATGTAAAGTGATGCATCTGTCTGTGCGTTTGCTTACGCTCTTATCTGCATCAGGCGATGCACTTATCTGCGTTTGCTTACGCTCTTATCTGCATCAGGTGATGCAGGTATCTGCGTCTGTCTACGCTCTTATTTGTATCATTGGCTATCGTTATGTATTGCTTCGTAAATCTTTTACTCTGACCGCCTTTCCTTCACTCTGAGGTAAGCTTCCCTTCTTTACTAAGCGTAATTTCGGAGTTACCAGAATTTCATCCTTTAGCTGGCGGGTAATTGATTTGCTTATCTTCTCCAATTCAATGTAATTGTCAGTCGAGAGATCACTCAGTTCCACTTCTACAATCATCTCATCTTGGCTATTGATTGTTTCAAGAGTGATGAGGTAGTTGTTGCCTAATTCAGCGAACTGTACCAATACCTTCTCTACTTGCATCGGGAAGATATTGACTCCTTTGATGATGAACATATCATCACTGCGCCCCTTGATGCGGTCGATCCGTAGATGGGTGCGTCCGCAAGGACACTCTTCCGGTAATATGCGGGTTAAATCCCGGGTGCGATAGCGTAGCAAAGGCATCATCTCACGATCAAGAGTGGTCAGAACCAATTCACCCATTTCACCTTCGGGAACGGGCTCTCCGGTTTCAGGATTAATAATTTCCACGAGGAAACAATCTTCCCAGAAGTGCATCCCGTTTTGCTCTGTACATTCAAATGCAACGCCGGGACCATTCATTTCAGTCATGCCAAAGCTATTGTATGCCTTAACTCCCAACATTCGCTCAATCTTTTTGCGTTGCTCATCTGTATGGGGTTCGGCACCAATGACAAGGGTTTTCAAACTGGTACTGGCCGGGTCTATTCCTTCTTCTTGAAAGACTTCAGCCAAACGGGTAGCATAGCTGGGTATGGCATGGAGAGCAGTGGTCTTGAAATCTGTGATAAACTTGATTTGCCGCTTGCTGTTGCCTGCTGCTGCAGGCACCGTCAATGCGCCCAGCCATTCGGCTCCATATTGAAAGCCTAAGCCTCCGGTGAACATCCCGTAACCGGAACTATTCTGGAAGACGTCCGTTTTACGAATCCCCACCATATACAGACAGCGGGCCACTAAATTAGCCCAAGAGTCGAGGTCGTGTTGGGAATGCACAATGACGGTAGGCGTGCCGGTGGTGCCACTGGAAGAGTGAATACGCACTCCCTCTTCAAGCATATTGCCGGCTACCAACCCGAAGGGGTAATTGGCACGCATATCAGCCTTTGTGGTGAAAGGGATGCGACGGATATCCTCTACAGATTGGATGCTCTCTGGTGTAATCTTATGTTCTTGGAATACTTCTTTGTAGTATGGGGAATGGGCTGCAATGCTGACAGTCTTTCTAAGTCGTTGAAGCTGCAATTCGCGTAATTTTTCACGCGGCATGGTTTCAATTTCTTCTTCCCAGTATTGGTCGTTCATGGTATTTGATAGGATCGCTTTAAGGTTAGATTACATCAGTTTCTCGGCAATCTCCTTACCAACGGCCAATGCTTTGAGATTCATTTCTACAAGCTCGTCTCCTTTGCGTTGAAAGATTTCGCGGATGCTGTCTTGCATCTTGGTGTAGTCAATACCGAGGAAAGGAATCGTGGCGCCTAACAGTACAATGTTAGCAACGCGTGTAGAACCGATTTCTTTGGCCACTTCATTGGCGTTCAACATCACTTTATGAGGTAATTTGTTGATTTCCGCTTTTATATCTTCTATAGCCGGATAATTGGGGATGTTGATAAAAGGCGCTTCGTTGGTCACCACCCAGCCGTCAGGGCTTAGATAGGGGAGGTAACGCAGGGCTTCCATGGGCTCCAGCGAAATGATAAGGTCGCATTTCCCGGTAGAGATGAGGTCGGATGCAATGGGACGATCGCTAATGCGCAAATTAGACTGAACGTCGCCGCCACGTTGGCTCATGCCGTGTACTTCGGCCTGTTTCATGTGTAATCCGTCTTTTAGGGCTGCTTTACCAATTACGGTGGCGATAGAGAGGATGCCTTGTCCCCCTACGCCGGAAAGTATGATGTCTTTTTTCATGGCTTTACTTTTTTCTTTTCTTACGTGTTAAGGTTTGGATGCATTCTCTGCGAGGAATGATGATGGATACGCCGCGGTAATCAATTTCTTCGCGGATGATTTGCTTCATCTCTTCATAATTCTTCTTCAGGGGAGTGACCACACGGATATGTTCCGGATTCACACCGAGACCTTTACAGATAGCTTCTATGCGGCCTGTTCCGGCTGAATCTTGCCCTCCTGTCATGGCGGTGGTTTCATTGTCGGCAATGAGGATGGTTACATGGGCGTTTTCGTTGACGCAGTCCAGCAAGCCGGTCATGCCGGAGTGGGTGAAGGTGGAATCGCCGATGACGGCTACTGCCGGGTGTACTCCGGCATCTGAAGCCCCTTTTGCCATGGTAATGGAAGCTCCCATGTCCACGCAAGAGTTGATGGCGTTGAATGGAGAACCGGCTCCTAATGTATAGCAACCGATGTCGCTGAATACGTTGTGTGAAGGATATTCTTCTCGCAATACTTGGGTGAGCACCGAGTACATATCGCGGTGTCCGCAACCTTCGCACAAGGCGGGTGGGCGCATCTCAACCAGAGAAGGAATGCTGAATTCTGCTTTGTTCTCTTTGCCTAAGGCACGTGCCACGTTGTCGGGATTCAATTCTCCGTCTTGCGATAAAGTTCCGTCTAAACGGCCCTTTACTTTGACTCCGATTCCGAGATAGCCTTTCAATTGTTTCTCTACGAAGGGCTGACCATCTTCCAATACCAGGATTTCATCACAAGCATCAATCAATTGTCTCAATTGCTTTTTGGGAAGCGGATATTGTCCAATCTTTAAGACCGGATATTCGCAACCGTCAGGATAATTTTCCATCAGATAGTTATAGCCAATGCCACAAGCTACGATTCCCAGTTTTTTATTCGCTCCATCTATGTATTGGTTGTAGGGAGAGTTTTCGGAGGCTTGGATAAACTCATCTTGACGCTGCAACAGCATCTTATAACGTTTGCGTGCATTGCCCGGCAACAAGATAAATTGGCGGGGATCTTCACTGAACGACAGGTCGTTTTGCGGTTGTTGTGCTTTGCGTTCCACGCCTGAACGTGAATGTGCCAGTCGGGTGACTATTCGCATTAACAGCGGTTCGCCCGTTTGTTCAGAAAAGGCAAAACCATTATAAACCATGTCGTATGCTTCCTGTTGGTTGCTGGGTTCGTACATGGGAATGAAGGAGAAGTCGCCATAAAAACGGCTGTCTTGTTCATTTTGAGAGGAGTGCATGCTGGGGTCGTCGGCTGCGATGACAATCATTCCTCCCTTTACGCCTGTGATAGCGGAGTTGATAAAACAGTCGGCAGCTACATTCATGCCTACGTGCTTCATGCAAACGAGGGCCCGTTTACCGGCAAATGACATGCCTAAGGCAGCCTCCATGGCTGTTTTTTCATTGGAAGACCAACGGCTGTGAATGTTTTTTTCGGAAGTGATCGGTGCCGTTTGAATATATTCAGTAATCTCCGTCGAGGGAGTGCCGGGATAGGCGTATACACCTGAGAGACCGGCGTCTAATGCAGCTTGTGCAATGGCTTCATCGCCTAATAAGAGTTGCTTGCTCATATTTTTATGCTTAAGTGTTAGTCATAGATTTAATTAATAGACGCAAATATAAGCTTTTGCTTCTATTTTATCATAAAATTACTTGAAAATCTTTCTTTCGTTTAGTGCATTCCAGTATTTTCTTGCATTTTTCATATGGTCGGAATAGTTGGATGCAAAGTTGTGCGTGCCCGAGAAATCTTCTTTGGCGCACATATATAGGTAATCGTGTTTGGTGTAATTTAATACAGCATCCAGCCCGATGGGAGAGGGAACCCTTATGGGACCCGGAGGCAGACCCAGATTTTGATACGTATTATAGGGCGAGTCAATCGTGAGGTGTGCGTTGGTTATCCTTCTCAAACCAAAGTCTTGAAGAGCAAATTTGATCGTAGGATCTGCCTGCAAAGCCATATCTTTGTGCAGGCGGTTGAGGTACAGTCCGGCAACCATAGGCTTCTCAGGATTGTTGTTGGTTTCTTCTTCCACGATGGAGGCGAGGGTACAGATTTCTTCAGGCGTCATACCAATGGCTGTTGCTTTGTCCAGTCGTTCGCGATTCCAGAACTTTTGATGCTCTTTCTGCATACGGTCGAAGAAGGCTTCTACACTCATGTCCCAATATACTTGGTAGGTTTCGGGGATGAAAAGGCAAGCCATGGTTTCTTTTTTATAGCCTAACTTCTGTTGAAAAACAGAGTCATTCATCTTTTGGGCAATCTCAGCAGAGTCAATCATGAGTTGGTTGCCCACACTGCGGGCTAATCTGTCGATGGTGCGCACGCTGGCAATGGTTAGATTCATGGGTTCTTGATAGCCTCTGTATAGGCGGTTGAATACATGATATACATTGTCTCCTGGGCGGATGGCATACCGTCCTGTATGAATGTTCAAGGGGAGCTTTCTGAATTTGGCCATCCAGAGAAAACCGGTGAAATGCTTGGGGTGTCCCTTGCTTTTCACTTGGTTGTATAAGGAGTCTGCGGTATCATCGCGGTCGATGTAGATGTAGGTAATCTTTTCAGGGTGAAATTGAGGAGCAAATAGATAATAGTATAGTGCCCCCGCGCTACTTATTCCTATCAAGAGTAGCAGTGCGAATATGCCCAGAAGTATCTTTTTAGTTTTCTTTTCCATGAATGATTGGTTAATTAGATTGAGGCAAAGGTATAAAGAATAAGCGAAATATACATCTCCTCGATGGAAAAACAGACTTGAATGGAAGACTTATGCGTTACTTATCACGTGGTTGAGAAGGGCGGGAATATTAAGGATTGTTCTATAGATGGAAAATTACATCTCCGCTTGATGCCCAAAAGACTGAAAGTAGGGTGAGTAAAAGGTTGATGATTCATTTCTTACTGCCTTTTGAAATTGAGCCGCTATCCAGACTTGAACTGGAGACCTACGCGTTACGAATGCGTTGCTCTACCAACTGAGCTATAGCGGCAGTAAGCTTTTATTTACGGGGTGCAAAGGTACATTTTTATTTGAACTGACAAAAAGAATCTCTTTATTTTTTTAAAAGAATTTTGATTGCCTGCTTTTCTTACTCTTCAACTGATTATTTTCTTGTAAAAAGATTGGAAATTTAAATGAAAAAAAGCATCTTTGCAAACAAACTTTGTTCGTGATACTAGTTTAATACTATTTATGAATTTAAAAGTATACTGTAAATATTTATCATCTCGTATTGCATCTAAATGGACCATTTTATTAGTAGATGTAATCATTGTGATAGTTGCGATGCTTTGTGCCTATATACTACAAATTCAAATCTCATCTGTGATTTACGATGGTTCCTTATATCTAGGAATGCTTCTTTTTTCTCTTTTGGTAAATGTAGCCTTCTTTTATCTGTTTCAAACGCACATAGGAGTCATTCGGTTCTCCTCCTTTGTGGATCTTTTTCGAGTGTTTCTATGCCTCACTTTGAGTTATGGGGCATTGGCATTGGCAAATTTTAGTTGGTCTATCTTGACAGTGGGAGAGGCTTTGCCCGGTAATATCCTCTTTTTTGCTTATGTTTTTACCTTTATCTTCATGATGGGTATGCGCATTGCAGTGAAAATACTTTATGAGGTAATTGCTTTCGATGCCCGGCATTCTGTGAACATCTTTATCTATGGATTTTATGGAAACGGAGTGAAGATGGCTAAGTCACTGAGAGTTAATCGGAATAACCATTTTCGTTTGCGAGGGTTTATTTCTGACGAACCGGACATGATAGGCAAGCATACAATGGGATGTAGAGTGTATGGCAATGACAACAAATTATTGAGTCATTTAAAAAAGAAGCAGGTACATACGATTATTGTCTCTCCTGATAAAATTATTGATTTAGAGAACTCGGGCATCATGGGAAAACTCGTGGCTCATAACATCCAGGTGATGACCGTGCCTCCCTTGAGCGACTGTGTAGAGGATGGTTTGATGAAGGATGTTCAAATAGAAGACTGGCTTCGGAAAGAGCCTGTGGAAGTTGACATTCGGAAGATCGCTTCTCATATTGAAGGGCGTATCATCTTGATTACAGGTGCTGCCGGAACAGTTGGGAGGGGCATTGTTCGTCAATTGGCAGCATTGAATCCTTATCGGTTGATTTTGGTTGATCAGGCAGAATCTCCTTTGTATGATGTGCAGCTGGAACTTTCCGACCATTGGAAAAACCTAAATGTGCGGGTATTGGTAGCAGATGTGACCAACCGTACCCGTATGGAGGCTATCTTCCGAAAAAATCAACCGGAGTTGGTCTTTCATGCAGCCGCTTATAATCAACCGGAGCTGATGGAAAAATATGTTTCTGAGGCTGTGCAGACAAATGTATTAGGGACAATGAACGTGGCTGATTTAGCATTGAAATATAACACTTGCTGCATGATCTTGATCTCGACTGATAAAGCAACTCATCCACTTCAGGCTGTGGATTATAGTAAGCGTCTTTCAGAATTTTATGTGCAGTCTTTGGGGCAGAAACAGCAAACTGAAGAGAAAAGTGAAAGTCGGTTTCTAATCGTGCGTTTTGGTGAGGTTTATCCCGATGAATCCCACGGTTTGATGACTTTGCCTGAGGCTTGTATGCTCATTTTAGAGGCAGGCGTGATGGGAAGTTCCGGAGAGATTTATATGTTTGGAGAAACTGATAAAGTAGCTTCAGTATCCACTCAACATGAAAAGATCAAACAAGAGATTTCGTCTGCTTATGACTATGAACAGATGCGTGAGCAGCTTTCTGCATTAATAAAACGTAGTTATACTGAGAAGTCAGCGACTTTACTGCGGGAGATGAAGAATATAAAACCGGCTTTAGTCGCTTCTCCTGCTGTGTTAGAAAGCGTGACAGAAGAAATTTCGTAATCTTTGTTGAGGTTATTGGAAAGTAAAATAAATGCAGGGTAGGAAAAGAATCTAATACCTTTGCCTAATGATTGGAATAATGATGAATTTGATCACTGAAGAACTTTTGGATGCTGTTACAGCCCAAGCAAAGGAGAACTCTCGTTTGCGGATGAATTATAATTTTCATGCCACCATGGATGCTCCCATCCATCGTTTGCTGAATGCTTTAGAACCGGGTACTTACCTGCCTCCCCATCGTCATAGAGATAAGGAGGAAACTTACTTGGTTTTGCGCGGCAGCTTGTTGGCTTTCTTTTTTGATGAAGAAGGAAAGGTTACCGAGAAGGTGCGTCTCGATCCTTCTGAAGGTAAATACGGCTTGGAGATTCCTCCTTGTACTTGGCACAGTATTATCGCTTTAGAGTCGGGTACTGTTATTTTTGAAATAAAGAAAGGTCCCTATCAACCCCTTCTTTCGGAAGATCTTGCCTCATGGGCACCTGCGGTTACTGATGAAGCCGGTGTAGAGGCTTTTATGATGCAGTTGTCGGAACTCTAACTGAATACGGTGGCTCCTTAGCTATCTAATGAAAAATGCCGCACGTGATGAACGATGCGGCATTTCTTAGTTTATGTAAAGTGAGTCAATAAACTCTCTTAGTCAAACAAGCTTTTAAACTTCTTAAAGATCTTCTCCTTGATGGAAGCATTAGGCTGGAAGTGATCGGAAGTTTCCATCTCTTCCAGAGATTTCTTTTCCTCTTTGGTCAAAGTCTCGGGGATATACACGCTGACATTAACCAGCAAGTCTCCGGTTCCATACCCATTCACACTGGGCAAACCCTTGCCGCGCAGGCGGAGAACTTTACCCGGTTGTGTGCCTGATTCAATCTTTACTTTTACCTTGCCGTCAATCGTGGGAATCTCTACAGCACCTCCTAAGGCAGCTGTAGGGAAGCTGAGAAGCAAGTTGTAAATCAAGTCATTCTCATCGCGCATGAGGTCCTTGTTCGGTTCTTCTTCTACCAAAATCAAAAGGTCGCCTGCTACACCGTTGTGCTTGCCGGCATTTCCTCTGCCACCCATAGAGAGCTGCATACCTTCTGCTACCCCTTTCGGTATTTTTACGGTAACTACCTCTTCGCCATAGGTAATGCCCTCA
Organism: uncultured Bacteroides sp.; assembly: GCA_945607605.1. GTDB lineage: Bacteria > Bacteroidota > Bacteroidia > Bacteroidales > Bacteroidaceae > Bacteroides. The sequence continues at coordinate 5,276 of CALYZE010000050.1, read as the reverse complement.
CCGGCACACGCCTTACACTTGTTCTTGATGATTTTACCTTCACCGTTACAAGTGGGACAGGTGGCACGGGTTTGCATGGTGCCCAGAATGGTTTGCTGATTACGGATAACTGAACCGCTACCTTTACAGGTGTGGCAAGTCTCTATATCGCCGTCACCCTCTGCACCACTGCCGTGACAATGTGTACAAGGCACATATTTTTTAAGCTTGAACTTCTTTTCTACTCCCGTAGAGATTTCTTTGAGGTTCAACTTCACTTTGACACGCAAGTCCGAACCGCGATAACGTCGCTGTTGTGCGCCGCCACCACCGCCGCCAAAACCTCCAAAACCTCCACTGTGTCCGCCAAATATATCGCCAAACATAGAGAAGATGTCATCCATGGACATACCTCCGCTAAAACCACCAAACGGACCTCCGTTGCCGGCAGCACCGCCCATTCCGGCATGACCGAACTGGTCGTAGCGAGCGCGCTTGTCAGGATTGCTCAAGACATCATAGGCCTCTGCTGCTTCTTTAAATTTATCTTCCGCTGTTTTATCGCCCGGGTTCTTGTCCGGGTGAAATTGGATGGCCTTTTTGCGATAGGCTTTCTTTATTTCGTCTGCTGTGGCCGTCTTTTCGACCTCTAATACTTCGTAGTAATCTCTTTTTTCCATACTGTTTTATGTTATTCTCCGACTACCACTTTGGCGTGACGGATCACTTTTTCGTTTAGTATGTATCCGGTTTGTACACAGTCCAGAATCTTGCCCTTCAACTCTTCGGCAGGTGCCGGAACAACGGCAACAGCTTCATGGTAGTCTGTGTCCATCGGTTGTTCTTTGGTCTCGATCACTTTTACACCGTTCTGTTGTAGTACAGACATGAACTTGCTGAAGATAAGTTCTACTCCTTCTTTCACAGCAGCTACATCAGTGGCTATTTCCATGTTTTGGAGAGCACGTTCAAAGTCGTCTATAATAGGAAGGATGCTGCTGATGCTTTTTTCACCACCGTTTAAGATGAGTTCAGCTTTTTCCTTCAGGGTGCGTTTGCGATAATTGTCAAACTCGGCAGACAAGCGCAAGAATTTATCTTTCTGCTCTTCAATCTGTTCGTTGGCTTTCTCTAACTCTTGTGCAAGCTTTTCTTCTTCAGTCAAAGAGAGATCTTCTTGCGAAGCTTCTTTCTCTGTCGTTTCTTTACTCTGCTCGTTCTGAGTCGTCTGAGCATTCAACTCTTCTTCGTTGATTTCTGTCTCTTTCTCTTTCGAATTCATATGATTATGCTTATTTATTCTACCTATTTAATAGTTGTGAACGATTGCGTTCCTAACGATAGAAACATCCCTGCAAAAACTTTGCCAAAGTGCTTTTAATCGCTTAAAACGGTGCAAAGGTAATACTTTTATGTCAGATTGACAGCGCCTTTCAGTTTCAATCATGGAAAAATGAATGGGATTTATGGTCTATAATCGCTGATTAATGACTACCTTTGCACCCGCATTTGCCTGATGGCAAGAAAATATCATAAATTATAAATCATAAATATACAGATGATTACAGTCTCTAATGTCTCGGTACAGTTTGGTAAAAGAGTGTTGTTTAATGATGTAAACCTAAAGTTTACAAGTGGTAATTGTTACGGTATAATCGGTGCTAACGGTGCCGGGAAATCTACCTTTTTAAAAACGATTTCCGGAGAAATGGATCCGACTACCGGTTCTATTATGTTGGGTTCGGGCGAACGTCTTTCTGTTTTAAGCCAGGACCACTTTAAGTGGGATACTTTTACAGTGATGGATACTGTAATGATGGGACATTCTGTGCTGTGGGACATTATGAAGCAGCGTGAGGTTCTGTATGCCAAAGAAGACTTTACGGATGAAGACGGCCTTAAAGTTTCGGAATTGGAAGAGAAGTTTGCTGAGCTGGACGGATGGAATGCAGAGAGCGATGCGGCTGCTTTATTGAGCGGCTTGGGCATTAAGGAAGACAGACATTACCAGTTGGTAGGCGACCTAAATAATAAAGAAAAAGTACGTGTCATGTTGGCGCAGGCTTTGTATGGCAACCCTGATAACTTGTTGCTGGATGAGCCTACCAATGACTTGGATATGGATACCGTAACTTGGTTGGAAGAGTATCTTTCAAACTTTGAACATACGGTGTTGGTAGTGAGCCACGACCGTCACTTCCTCGACTCCGTATGTACGCATACTGTCGATATAGACTTTGGCAAAATCAATCAGTTTGCCGGTAACTACAGCTTCTGGTACGAGTCCAGCCAGTTGGCTCTTCGTCAGCAGCAGAATCAGAAGGCGAAAGCTGAAGAGAAAAAGAAAGAGTTGGAAGAGTTTATTCGTCGCTTTAGTGCGAACGTGGCAAAGAGTAAGCAGACCACCAGCCGTAAAAAGATGTTGGAGAAACTGAATGTGGATGAAATCAAACCTTCTTCACGTAAGTATCCGGGCATCATCTTCACTCCCGAACGTGAACCGGGTAATCAAATTCTGGAAGTAGCTGGTCTGACCAAGACTTTGGAAGATGGTACGGTGTTGTTCCGTGATGTCAATTTCAACATAGAAAAGGGAGATAAGGTGGTGTTCCTGTCTCGTGATCCACGTGCCATGACGTCTCTGTTTGAAATTATCAACGGAGCGATGAAGCCGGATGAAGGAGTCTTTAATTGGGGAGTTACCATCACTACTGCCTACTTGCCGTTGGATAATACCGAGTACTTTAATACCGATTTGAATCTGGTAGATTGGCTGGGGCAATTTGGTGAAGGCAATGAAGTGTATATGAAAGGTTTCCTGGGACGTATGTTGTTCTCGGGTGAAGAGGTGCTGAAGAAAGCCAGTGTGTTGTCAGGAGGAGAGAAGATGCGTTGTATGATTGCTCGTATGCAGTTGCGCAATGCCAACTGTCTGATTCTTGATACGCCGACCAATCACCTCGATTTGGAGTCTATCCAGGCATTCAATAATAACCTGAAACTTTATAAAGGTAATATCTTGTTCTCTTCTCATGACCACGAGTTCATTGAGACGGTTGCCAATCGTATTATCGAATTAACTCCGAACGGAATCATCGACAAAATGATGCAATATGATGAATACATCACCTCAGACCATATCAAGGAACTGAGAACACGCATGTATGGTGCCTAAAATAAAGATACTTTAAGACCAAACGCCCGAAGCTTTTCAAAAAAACTTCGGGCGTTTTGCTCTATGTTGAGGGGGATGTTATTCTGTAGGGATCCTTCAATTACTCTTTTGTTTGATACACAAGCTTTCCTTTGCTCTCACCGAAAAGTTGATCTCCCAGCGTCGTTATCTTGTTTCCGGTAGCCATCACATAACGCAGATTATCACACCCTATAAAAGCGCCATACTCAATTGCTGTTACTCCCGGAGGAAGAATCAAGGTGCCACATAACCGTCCGCAGCCGCTAAACGCCCGTTGTCCGATGCTTTTCAATCCATGGGGAAGTACTGCATTCAGCAGATATTTCTTTTGAGTAAATGTATAATCAGGAATGGCAGTAGAATTGCTTTTAGATAAATCAATAGAAACCAGATTGGGCATATAGTCGCGTATCAGTAGAAAATCGGCTTCATCCATCTTTCCTTCAATAGTTAAGAAATTTACATCTTTGGGTTGTATGCCTGTTCTGAGCAATTCGCTGGCAAGACTTCCCATTAATGCTATTTGCACGGTGGTCCCTACGGGTTCTCCTTCAATAAAGGCAAAGGTTTCCCATCGCTTCTTGTTTCGATAAGCGTCAGTACTTCCCGAAGGAACAAAGATGGCTGTGATGCTGTCTGCTAAGGCTTCCGCCATCAGGTTGGGAGCAGTTGTCTTGCGTATCTGACAAATCTTTAAATTGTGGCAGTTCTTGAATGCTGCGTCTTCTATATTCTTGGTTTTATCTGATAAGATGATTCGGGTCAGCGATTCCTTGCCAATAAAGACGCTGTCATTCACTCGTTTGCAAAAGGCATAGGCGGGGATGCTATTGGCGGGGTAGATGTAGAAATGATCGGAATGGGTTCCATTCTTTCCGGCATAGGTGCTGATGGAGGCGTTTGAAATATCCAGTAGTGCCAGGCTTTTGAACTCATCACGCAGATGGCGAAAATCCACGGCATTCAACTTCCCTTGTAAGGTTAAGTGAGTGATGCTGTTCGCCTTTTCTTCCGTCAGTAGTTCTACTAAAGTTCCGGGTTTGGCTACATAATAAGTTTGAGGTTTTTGCGCTGAGGCATTCCACATAAGACCTAATCCGGCCACGCATAAGAGTATTTTTCTTATTTTCATGCTGTTCATTAAAATTCATTGAATTCCCAAATATAAGAAGAATATATCAAGGATAAGTGACATTTTTTCTTTTTATTATTATTTTTGTCGGATATTAATTAAGTAAAACCAGATGGAAACCGAAGAAAAAATAGATACAGAACCTGTGGTTGTGAGTAAATCGAAGCGTATTTGGAGTGTTATTCTAGATATAGTATTGTTTACTGTAGGCTTCATACTCTTGATGAATTTGGCCGTACTTATTTCATTTATCTTCTCGGAGACGAGTTCGGAAGGAGAGAGCCCCTCTCTCTTTTTATTGATTCAGAATCAAGTCTTGATGTTGGTAAGCGTGTGTGTGTCTGCATGGCTGGTGCTGAAATATCGAAACCTGCCATTTTCAAGGCTGGGACTCTCTTGGGCAGGCTGTGGAAAGAGTTTACTGTATGGAGCTTTGTTTGTGATTTTACTCTATGTGGTCGGCTTTGGTTTGTCTTTACTGTTGGGGGTAGTCGAAGTGACAAGCGTTATCTTTTCTCCTGCCTCTCTGCTGTTAAATCTTCTGTTCTTCTTTTTGGTGGCAGTTTCCGAAGAACTATTGGGGCGTGGGTTTATCTTGGGACGCATGCTTGACGAAGGCATCCATAAGTATGTAGCTTTATTTATCTCTGCCATGCTTTTTTCATTGATGCACCTCTTCAATCCAAACTTTGCTTTGGTACCGTTTTTGAATATCTTGCTGGCGGGTATCTTTTTGGGCGCTTCTTATATCTATACTCGTAACCTCAGTTTCCCGATAGCTTTACACTGGTTTTGGAATTGGATACAAGGGCCTGTTCTGGGATATAAAGTCAGTGGGAATGAATTTAGCAGCGAGAGCCTGCTCGTGCTTCATCTTCCCGAAGAAAACCTGATCAATGGAGGAACCTTCGGGTTTGAAGGCTCCATCCTTTGCTCTTTCCTTTTGATATTGGGGACTATACTTATCCT
>CALYZE010000049.1 GCA_945607605.1 uncultured Bacteroides sp. | reverse complement strand
CTTCCGCTCCGTTAGGAGCCGACTGTACAGAGAAATACAAACTTAGGCTGTCTTTCATGAAAGAGACAAAATCTTCGTTATCATCTACGATCAACACGAGTGGTTTCTTCTTGTCTTCCTCCGATACCGCCTCCTTCCTCTCCTCTTTGTCGGCCACTTCGAGTGCTACAGCATCTTCTACCGCAGCTTCTTTGGACAAAGGAGTGGCCACGTTTACCACCGAATGCTTCACCGGAATATCCACCACAAACACACTGCCTGAACCCGCATTATCAAACACACGCACTGCACCGCCATGCAGGGTCACGAAATCACGAACTAAACTCAACCCGATACCGCTTCCGGTAGATTGAGGACTCTCACCTTCGTGCTCCACCTGGTAGAAGCGATCAAAGATATGCTCCTTCTCCTTGTCTTTCACCCCGATACCCGTATCAGACACTTTGATTTCCAAGGTTTCGGGAGAGCCCTGCAACACTTCGAGTGAAACATCCACTCTACCTCCATCCGGGGTAAATTTGAAGGCGTTCGACAAAAGGTTCATCACAATCTTACCGACCTTGTCTTCATCAAATGCCATGTTCAGCGACTCTACCACCGAGAAAAAGGTAAGATGAACATTCTTCTTTTCCGAAAGCATCAGGAAAGAGTTACAGATGTTTTGCACATAAGCCACGATATCGCCTTCGGAAAGGGTGAGATGCAAACCTGCTATCTCATTTCTACGAAAATCGAGCAACTGATTGACCAAGTTCAACAAACGTAAGGCATTGCGATGCATCATATTCAGTTTATCCAACTGCTTCTCATCCGCAGTTTCTTTCATCATGCTCTCCAAGGGAGAGATGATCAGAGTCAGCGGGGTACGCAACTCATGACTCACATTGGTGAAAAAGCGGAACTTCATCTGGTTCACTTCTTCCGTCTTTAGGGCATCCTGCTCCATCTGGCGAATCTTGAACTTATTGCGTTCCCGACGTTGTACGGCATAGAGTGCTATAAACAAACTGCCAATCAGTAGGAGCAGATAGATAGCATAGGCCCACGGCGTCATCCAGAAAGGCGGCAGAATGACAATTTTCAAACTGGCCTCCTCTGTTCCGGCATAGCCATCACTGTTGGTAGCCTTCACCTTCAAGAGATACGTGCCCGGCGCCAAGTTGGTATAAGTCACGCGATGCATGTCAGCCATACCCATCAGCCAATCTTCATTGAATCCTTCCAACTTATAGAAATACTGAGTTTTCTCGGGCAATACAAAATTGTCTGAGGCAAACAGCACGGTGAACACGTTCTGTTTATAGTCTAGCACTACCTCTTTAATCTGATTCAAATTTTCGGGTAATATCACAGAGCCCGCATACTCTTTACCTACTTCTATTTCCTCATTGAATAGTTGAAAACCGGTAAACATTACTTTAGGCAACGTACGGTTGTATTTTATATTATTCGGGCGAAAACGATTCAAACCATACAGTCCTCCCACCACAATTTCACCCGTATGCAAACGTTTCAAGGAACGTTGGTTGAAGTCGCAACGCTGCAAACCATCTTTATCATTATAAGTATAGCTACGGAAAGCCAATCTCCCGGTTTTTTCTTCAGTAGACAAAACAATGTTGATCAGTTCGCCTCCCGTGCTTACCCAAATGCTTTTCCGATCATCCTCTTCAATTCCCAAGATGAATAATTTGGAAAAGTTCGGTTTAAGCGGCACTTCATACAGCTCATCCTGCTTTGGATCGTACACATTCACTCCTTCACGGGTTGCTACCCAAATCAAACCACGGCTATCTTCGAATACCTGAGTGATGGTTTCGTTTGTAAACCGTTCTTTTCCGGAATAGGTACCTGTAAAGTTAGTTACCTTTTTAGTGTTCAGATCCATAAATGCCATTCCAGAGAACGTGCCGATAATCAGCGTATTATTCTGCCCCATAGCCAGGGAAGAGATATAATCTGAAACCAGATTGGAGTTATCGGTGGAGTAAGTAGTGAAAACACCGGTCTGAGGATTCAAACATTGTACTCCCCCACCCAAAGTGCCTATCCATATGTTTTTGTCAGGATCTTCCGCCAATGCCCAAACGTTATCATAAGCAGACGATTTAACCGCCCCTTTTTCACTCGAATAACGAATGAAACGATTGCCGTCGAAACAATTCAAACCGCCCCAATAGGTTCCGATCCACAACCTGTCACTGCTGTCCAGCAAGAGAGAAACGATTACATCACTTGAGAGAGAGTTGCTGCCTGCTGCGTGTGAAAAGACCGTCTGCTCTCCGGTTGCTGTGTTCCAGCGAATCAGTCCACTGCCATTCGTACCCAGCCATACCTTATTATTTCCTCCATCTTCCACACAGTTAATATCTCCTCCGTCAACGATACCAAACTTGAAAGCGCTCTCGTTATAGTACGAAAGACCTTTCTTGTACGTCCCTACCCACATGGTACCGGTAGCATCTTCATAAAGTGCCGTTATCGTGTTGTTCGATAGCGTACGTTCATTGTTGGAAACATTCGCCAGATAGGTATGCTGTTGATTCGGATCAATGATATCAATGCCATTTTGATCGTGTCCCACCCAGATGCACCCATACTTGTCCTGAGCTAAGGCCCGCACAATGTTGTAGGAATCGTTTCGTAGAGAACGTAGTTCCCACGTCCGGCGAGGAAGATCGTAAATCCATATACCGATGACGCTATACATCCACACTTTATCGTTGCGATCGACAAACAACTCAAACGTATTACCCCCTCCCTTCCCAATTTCTGTCGGGATGTCACGGTTCATCCACTTTACATTCAACTTTTCTTTGTCCAGACAGGTCAACGTACCATCCTCAAAAGCCATCAAGATGCCTTCATTGCATTCCATCATAGACGTAATGCCGACTTTAGCCAATTCCTCTTGAGAAATATTTACCTTATCAGCAGCCTCCATGCCTGTTTTATAGCGATAGAGGCCTTGACCTGCAACCACAAACCAATAGGTCTTTTCCGTATCAATATACACGTTGGTAGGGACACCGTTGACGCCGATATTCCACAACCAAGTCTCTACATTTCGATCGAACGAGTCTGTTCCGGAATTATAAATAGCATAGCCTGTTCCTGTGGAGATCCACAGATTGCCCAGAGTATCTTCTTGTATTTTTTGGATGTAGTTATCAGGTAAAGAATTTACATTCTCCTTCTGATTGCGGTAGATCTTGATATTATAACCGTCATAACGGTTTAAACCGGAAGCTGTGCCAAACCACATGAAGCCATGTGAGTCTTTATAAATGGCATTGATCTGGTTATTGGAGAGTCCGTCTTTCACTTCCAAATGTTTAAACATGTAGTCGTGTGAAGCCGCCGAGAAACTTATTGCAAATATCCACAAAAGGAATAATTGTAGTCTTTTCATTTTATTTAAGATAAAGAGATTCATATTCTATTGCAAATGAAACAAAAAGCGGACATAAAAGCAAGGAGACTTCTCTTTTTCTTATCATTGGATACCCCTTATTTGTTTCACAATGAAATAATAAGGGGAATATCTCTCATAGACATTCCCCTTAAATCCAATCAAAAAAACCTAAATAACAATCTCATCCCCTTAAAATCCACTCAAACTTATTGACACTTTTACCTACCTTGTTGTTACTTTTTATTTATAAGGATATTTCCCCTCTTTCGCACCTTTCAGGATGCCATCGATCACATAATGATCAGTAGCCGCTCCTGTATGACGGTTTATCTCTCCTCCTGTTTCCCAATGGAAAGGCACGATGCCATGATTTTTAGCTTCACGAGTCACGACTTCATTCCAGTAACCACGTGATTGATCATGAGCTGCTTGATTTTCTGCTACCGTACGTTTCATGGCACTATATTCACCGAGAACTACCGGAATACCTTTATCCACAAAATGAGTTTTCATCTTTTGAAATTGTTCTTTCACAGCACTTTCTTCACCGGAGGTTGCGTTATGTTCCGAACCACTCACGTGGTTGTCGGCCCCCCAGTACCAGAATACTTTTCCCCAACCGGCATCCTCTTCCATCAAACAGAATTGGTAAGGGGCGTAATAATGCACTTCCACCATCAAACGATTCGTTGCCACATCTTCGGGTACGGCATAAGTAGCACTGATCGCATCACTGATTCTTGTTCCCGGCGCCTGAACCACCAAACAACGACTGGCATTGTTACCTCCGGTAGCCCGGACGGCATCTACAAACGTCTGCTCATACTTCATGATGGTTCGGATGTCTTCCGGATTTTTAAAAGAATTATTGGTTCCGGTCGTTTCATTCATGCCTGGTTCGTTACAGCCTGCAAAAAGCAGGTGCTCATCATAATCGTTTAACTTCGTACCAATCTGAGTCCACACCGCTTTTAATTTCGCATCGATCTCTGCGTTAACACCGCCGAAAATGTGATCTTCCAGCCAACCGCCATCCCAATGAATATTGACAATAGCATACATATCATTGGAAACGCAATAACCCACTACCTCACTGACACGATTCAACCAGGTGGGATCTATTTCGTAAGTGGTTGGATTGACAATATAGGAATCCCATGCACAAGGGATACGTACGGCATTAAAGCCCATCGCCTTCAACCCGTCGATATAGGCTTTGTTCACTTTGGGATTTCCCCAACCTGTTTCGCCACCGGGTACTTCCATCGTATTACCTATGTTTATACCGGCATACATTTTAGAAGCCAGTGTTTGGGCGTCACTGCTCATTCCACTGCTTTCTCCTTGAGCCTGTTTCACGGTTACGGTTTCAGTGAGATTACCTAAAGTAAAGGAGATGTGTCCCACACGTTCGGCTATCACGTTTTTGGCAACCGTGAACGTAAATGTCTTCTCTGCCATGGCACGAGTTTGGGGGGCTGTGATCCAGCTGACATCCGGAGTGGCTGTCACTTCGCCATTCGTGGTTAACTTTACCACAATCGTTCCCCCCTCGGGAGATACATCGAAAGACTTGGAGCCTGAATCGATGATCAATCCTTCGGCAGCAGTCTGGGTTACTGTAAATTCTCCGGCTTTGCTACTACCTGCCATAACGGTAATGGTAGCCGTACGGTCTTGTGTTGTAGGATTTTCGGTTACGTCAATTGTATATTTAAAGACGGTAGTTGAGGCAGACGTTTCAGCAGTAACCTTGCACCAATCGGGTGCACTACTGATAACCTCTATCGCCACATTCGATTTAACGTTCAATGTATTTTTCCCTCCGGTCTTAGTGAAAGCCATTCCGTTGGCAAGCACATTTTCAGGGAGGGTCACTTCCGGAGTAGTCGGATCTGAATCATCGCTGGAGCATGCCATGAAGAAAGGGAAAAGAGAAAGTGCCAAAAGCACTAAATAGTTTTTAGACTGTTTACGAGTATTTTTCATGAGTTATTACGTATTAAAAACAAATGGTTCAATCAGTGATAGCAAAAGTAACATAAAAAAACGTAGACTCTATTCTCCAGATGTTACACGGAACGGTATATTTTGTTGCCAACCCCGACAAAAAGTAATCATTGCATGACATAGAACAATAGCTTCTTGCTTGGTCGGGAAGAATACTTTATTTTTGTAAGTATAACGTTCTCCAACTATCTAATAAACTATAAAAATACCCTGTACGTATGAAAAAGATGATACTCCTATTGGGATTGAGCCTCAGCTTATCCTGTTTTTCACAAAACACGCAAGGATACCAAAACCCCATTATTCCGGGTTTTCATCCTGATCCGAGCGTTTGCCGCGTAGGTGACGACTTTTATTTAGTAAACAGTAGCTTCCAGTATTTTCCGGGAGTGCCTCTATTCCACAGCAAAGACCTGATTCATTGGGAGCAGATAGGCCATTGCCTGACACGTCCTTCGCAACTACCACTGCACGACGCCAGTGCTTGGGGAGGTATCTACGCTCCAACCATCCGCTACCACGAAGGTACTTTCTATATGATTACCACCAACGTGTCCGACAAAGGTAATTTTATCGTCCACACTTCCGACCCACGCGGCGAATGGTCAGAGCCTATCTGGCTTAAACAAGGCGGCATTGATCCTTCTCTTTATTTTGAAGAAGGCATCTGTTACTTGGTCAGCAATCCGGATACAGGCATCTGGCTGAGTGAGATCAATCCGAAGACCGGAGAACAACTCACCGAGTCTCGTCTCATCTGGAATGGTACGGGAGGCCGGCATCCGGAAGGACCGCATATCTATAAGAAGGAGGATTGGTATTACCTGCTAATATCAGAAGGTGGCACGGAGTATGGACATAAAGTAACCATTGCCCGCAGTCGCACTATATATGGTCCGTACGACAGTAATCCGTCAAACCCCATTCTTACTCATATCAACAAGAATGCACAAAGCAATCCTATTCAAGGTACAGGGCACGCCGATTTGGTGCAAGCTCCTGACGGAAGTTGGTGGATGGTATGTTTGGCATTTCGCCCACAAACAGGCTCTCACCATCTGTTGGGACGCGAAACTTTCCTCGCTCCCGTACGTTGGGACGAAAATGCCTGGCCGGTAGTGAACGGAGACGGCACCATTGCTCTGCAAATGAATACACCCACCTTACCACAACAGCCTTTTGCCGAAAAGCCTGTTCGCACACTCTTTAAAGACGGGAAATTAGGAACTGAATGGGTCTATATCCGAAACTATCACCCGGAAAACTATACATTCTCTTCCGGCAAGTTACGTTTGAAAGCGACTCCTGTCAGCTTAGACAATGGAAAGGAAAGCCCGACTTTTGTAGGTCGTCGTCAAGAAGACATCGACTTTACCGCCACCACTTCCCTACAGCTTCAAAAGGCCTCCACAGGAGATGAAGCAGGTCTGACGGTTTATATGTTCGAACCGGCTCATTATGATCTTTTTGTGAAACAGTTGGAGGGTGGAAAGCAGGCTGTCGTATTACGCTATCGACTTGGTGCAATGACGCATATCGAGAAAGAAGTAACTCTGCCTCAAGGTAAAGTACAACTCCGCGTGAAAGGTAACAAAGATTTGTACTCCTTTGAATATGCCACAGACGGAGCGTCTTTCAAGGAGTTAGGAAGGATGAATGCCTGCTATATCAGTACCGAAACAGCGGGAGGTTTCACAGGAATCATGTTAGGAATGTATGCCTCTTCCAGCTCCGAAGCATCCAAAGCCTATGCAGAAGTGGAGTACTTTGACTATGAGAAATAAGAAAATAAGAACTAATCTTGTAAAGAATTTCCAAGCATCGTCAAGAGAAACGTGTTTCATTAAACAGAACAGTACGTTTCAACTAAGTAGAACAAGTTGTTTCAATTAATGGAACAGTTTATTTCAATTAAATAGAACGGTTTGTTCCAACTAATGGAACAAACCGTTTCAAGTAAGATGAACAAAGTGTTCAGCCTTTTAGACAGAGTGATGAACTTAACTCAGGCGCCCAAACATCAAGAGTCTTTCATCTCTTTAAGTGAGCCTCATTGCTTGCCGGGAATAATCACTTTATTCACCTTCACACTCACCTTCGTGCCGTCTACCAAGTCTTTCCAGAGGTTATAGAGTTCGATAGCCCACACCATAGCACCTTCACAATTACCATTGAGATACGTGTGAACTTGATAAGTGCCGTCACCGGTAATAGTAGCAGCACCATAAGCAGCACCACCCCAATAACTTGGATCCCAATCGGCATCGGCATAACTTAATTCCGTTTTATAGCTCTTAGAAGCACCTGCTACCCAATTATCGTCCATGCCTGAAATCGTGAAATCCACATACAGCATACCGTTGAACTTCAAGTTAGTATTGTAATAGCCTTTTGCCAAACTACCACTTTCGCCATATTCATTGTAAATTTCAATACGTCCATCTGTACCGTTACCATCCTTATTACTAAAGCTGACGATTGACGCGTTGACCGGTAGTTCTACGTCCGCATCCAACTTGATGGAAGTAACCTCTACTCCTACTTTCGATGAGTCTTTAAGATCATTCCAAAGATTGGCAATATCTACACAGAATACCACTGCACCGTTAGCAGCCGCATCTGTCTCCATCCAAACAGTATAAGTACCATCGCCAGAGACCAGTGCTTCATATTTTCCTACTTCCTTCAGTGTCGACCAATAGCTCACCCCCCAAGTCGGATCGGAATACTCCAAGCCAGCTATGTAAGAACCGGTTGCACCCTCTTTTAAATTATCAGTAATGCCCGTAAGTTTAAAGGTAACCACCATATTCTTGGAGAACTTAATAGCAGTAGGATCAATACTTGGATTAGCTTGCGAAGCTCCATACTCATTGTACAATTCGATACGCAAATGTCCATTGTTCTCAATGTTACCAAAGATTAGTTTGCCATTTTCCGGTTGCACTACAGCATATGCACGAACCGAACGAACAGCCAACCCGAGCGGACGTTGAGAGAAACCTGACTTTGCAGCCGAAGCATCAAAAGTCAACGTATTGGAATAGCCAGCATTCACAGCACTTACGTTACCACTCCAATAATAGCCCTTGCCATCTGCAACCGCTTCTTCGCCTTTGCGATAACCGGTAACGGGCAAGAAGATACTGTTACCATTCTTTGCCGTAAAACGCATTCCTTCAACTCCTTCTACGGTCACTCTTTCTTGCGTCGTATTCTTGATGAGTTCCGCCATTTGAGCAGCCGTAGGCATCTGACTCTTCATCGGAGAATCAGCATCCAGCTGGAGACCCAAAACCATGTCATTGGCTGTACCCACAATATCGGTAGACGGATAACCATCTGCGTTTGAACTAAACAACATACTTGTAGGATCACCGTAGCCGAAGAGAGCTCCAGCTTCAGTTTCGGCTTCAGCGCCGATGTTATACTTAGCCCACAACATGCTCAAACCCATATCTACATATTCCATCTGCTGAACGGTGGTAGTCAGGCTCTTGGTGTTACCGTATACATAACCGTCACCTACCTTCACAAATGCTGCATAATAATAGGTCGTGCCCGGAAGCAACCCACTAACAACAGCAAGAGGAGCCGTTTTGCCGGAAGTCACTCCTTCGGCATTCAATGCCAGCTTCACTCCGGTTTCGGGCGAGTCAAGACCTTCCGTACCTGTAATATCAGCAGTAAAGGTGGCTTTACAGCTGGTAATATCTGCAGCATCGGTGGTAGCTACTTTAGCGGCAGTTGCCACAAATGATTTCACTTCACCAAACTTGGTTACCTTGCTCTGAAGGGTGACATACGTAGCATAATAATAGGTAGTTCCTGTAGTCAGACCCGTCAGGCTGGCCGATACATTGCCATTATCATCCACTGTGCCGATTTGCTTACTACCCGAAGTGGTAGGATTGGCATTCGTACCGTAATAAACACCCACCTGATAGGAAGAGGGCGATACCAGCCCAAGATCCTTCACCGTACCTTGAATCTCGGCTGAGATGGCAGTCACACTGGCATCCCCGGTTTTAATTTCTGAAATAATCTCACCTGTTCTGACTGAGTAGTCGTCTTCATCATCGCAGGACGCAACGAACAAACCTGTAGCCAGTAACAGAATACCTGATAAATATCTTAGTTTCATATTCTTATCTTTTTTATAATAAATATCAAAGTAGAAAACACTTGCTTACTCTTCCGCCTCTTTAATGAACGGAGTGCCGTTGTCCATCTTCACACTGATGGTGATGGCAATGCTCGAAGTAAACACATACTTAGGAGCATCAGCAGCTGTTGCACCCCACGGGTTAAGGATATAGCGACGTGCCGCTGTTTCTGTATCACCCACACCACGATCAATTACTGCATCATCAAAGCTAATGCTATTGCCATCTACCTTAATATCCTTGATGGCTACATCCATGTTCGGGTATTTCTTCAGAATCTTCATGATGTCCAAATACATTCCATAAGGAGCACTACTTGCGCCTTCGATAGATACCGTATAGTCACCGTCACCGGAGATATACACATTGCTACCGTTGATAAAAGTCCAATCCGTATCAAAGAAGTTCAAATTTGCTGTAAACTTCTCGGAAGAACTTCCGGTCTGAGCCACGAAATGATAGCCCATGTACTGATACAGTTTTCCTTGATCATCCATTTCTTTGCTTCCCAACCAAAGGTCAGTCAAACCTCCTGAATAATCGCTCAGTTCATACTGCATGATGCGCAAAGTTTGATCTGTACTGGTTTGGAATACGGCTCTTCCGTCCGATGATAGTTTCAAAACAGGCACCGTACCGGTGAAGGTATAGATACCGTCGCTACTTAAACTATATTTGCCGGTATATCCCGTTCCATCAGGAGTAGTAAAGGTATATTCACTTGTTCCGCTATTCATGACCAGAATCAGATCTTCGATGCCGGGAGCAGCTGCACTTGAAATGCCTTTCAACGTACCATCCAGGTTGCACCAATCATACGGGTTGTCGTCTGACAGCTTGTACGTGATGACTTTATTTGTCTTTGGTTCAACATAATCTCTCCAGCCGTTCTCCAGAATAGGATAAACATCTACTGCGGGAGTTTCATAATTGTCGGCATACTCTTTCGAAACAAAATTGAAGACTTCCAACCATTCGCCTCCCCAGTCACCGGAAAGACGCTTGTAACCTAACCGTAAATGATTCGCATCCAGTTCAATGATCTTAAAATCTTGACGCCAATCGGCTCTACGTTCAGTCCAGGAGGAAGGATGCATCACATCTGCATTGGTTGTACTCAGCAGATATTCAGACGTATTCATACTGAATAAGCCGGTCTGTGTAGTTCCATCCGTACCGTTGTAATAGCTGTAGTTGGCTGCCCCAATAAGGTCGAAAGTCATTGAACTTTCCAATAGATTAGCGTCAGAGAAATGATCCATGCCCGGAGTCCAGTTCTCAGTGAAAGAGTTCCATCCGAAGTTGGGATTACCGTCCGGGTCACCATAAGAAAGTGCACCCCCCAAGAAACCATAAGAACCATTGTCATAAATCCATGTTTTGGAATTTCCTACACCACCGGTCAACATCGTCCACAGCTCATCGGTGACAAATTCTGCACAGAAATCTTTGACTACAAAGGTAGTGGGTTCACCATAGATTACGCCGCCACGTGTCTCCACACCGAAAGTTACCGTATAAGTACCCTCGAACGGGATTCTCAGAGTCACCTTCTTTTCTTGGCTTCGACCTTGCGGATGTTCCCACAGAGCAGTATAGTTGGTTCCCAATTTACTTTCCAGGTAAACGATGTTCGGATTCTCCGAATCGTGGGTAATGGAATAGGCAAGACCTTCCACAAGGTCATCAGCCGTCAAGTCTTTTCCACCCAAATCATACTCATCGGGAGAACAGGCACTGAATATCAGCAGTACACTTGCTATAAGCGAGTAGATATAATAGCTTAATTTCATATCTTCGATTTTTTTATTTGTTACACATCCGTTTACCAACCGGCATTCTGTTTCAGTACACCGCTTGAAAGGTTAATCTGGTTGTAAGGAATCTGACTAAAGCCTCTCGTAGCCGTCACCTTGCTACTCTGAATCGTTACGACCTCTTCAATGCCGCCACTGAGCAACGTGCGAGTTTCAGCAATTTCAGCAGCAGCCACGCTCACACCCTGGCGAAGCAAATCCCAATAACGCAAACCTTCAAAGGCAAATTCACACATACGTTCTTTCAAGATGCTCTCTTTGGTAACTGCCACCCGTTTGCTGGTATCGCCTCCAAAAGCGCGATCGCGTACTTCATTCAGATAAGCCTGTGCATTGGGGCTGCCAAGTTCTGCTGCCATCAACAAGACATCTGAATAGCGCACTACGATGAAATCTTGGTAAGGAGTCAACTGATATTCTCCACCACCAATTTCTTCACCCATCACTTCGTTTATTTCACTCCAAGTACCATCGGCAGCTTGTTGCCAGATGGCCAGCGGAGCATACTTTTTAATGCCATAACCGGTATATTCGCGCTGATCGTTAAAGAGCAATGAGAATTTGTCACGACTTGCAATGCCTTCATTGGCATAATTGATAATAGAAGCCGTATAACGAGTATCACCCGATTGGAAGCTGCTTATCAATTTCGGGTTCACCGTACAAGCGCCCCAACCCTGTCCATAAGGTACAGAAATCAAGTTACGAGGAGCAATCATGACTTGCCAGCGATTACCGTCGGCATTGCCGTTATAGTCGGATGTATAGTTAAACTTCTGAGCTAAAACAGTCTCAGAATTACCGCGTCCGGCATACGTATTTGCTTTGGTATAGCTACCGTCAGCATTGGCTGTCCAAACTACAGAAGCAGCCGGCCATAAGTTTTTGTATTTTTCTACAAGACCAAACTCCTTCGAGGCAATCACATTTTCCAGACCTGTCAGCGCCTCTGCCTTGGTCAGGTTGGCAGGTTCTTTACCGTAATAACCTGTATAGAACAAATAGACACGTGCCAAAAGAGCCTCAGCCGCATATTTCGTGATATGCCCATCATTGGTTGCTGCCTGTGCTTTGGGATAAGCATTGGCAGGAATATTCTCTGCAGCATACTTCAAATCACTGATGATCAATTGATAAACTTCATCAGGATGAGCTTGTACAATATTATCGGTGGTAGGAGATTCCAACAAAGGAATATTTTCCCACAGACGAACCATGTCAAAGTAGCAAAGTGCGCGGAGTGCCCGTGCCTCACCAAGGTATGTGCCTTTCGTGACTTCACTGGTCCAATTGATACCATCGGCACGAGTAATCAGTTCGTTGCAACGATAAACGGCAGAATAATAGTTTTTCCAATCTGTTTCGAATAAGTTCAAGTCTGATGAAGACTCTGCTTGGTCAAAGCGATCAATCACTTGATAACCGCGTCCATCGGCAACACCTGTAGCGCCATAGCATTCGTCTGCCATCATTTCGGAAGCCAAATAAAAACCGACTCCCCCGTTGGATGTAGTACATTGCCAACCATCGTAACAACCTACCAAAGCTCGGTAAGCGTCACTTTCCGTCTTGTAATAGTTCCCGGTGGAAGATTCCGTCTTCGATTCTACATCCAAGAAACCGTCTGTGCAAGATGCCAGCCCGAAGCCAAGCAATCCTAAAGCCAGAATATTTAGTTTGAATTTCATAATTTCTTTCTTGTTTTTAGTTTATGAGTACTGGAACTCTTTTGAATTAAAACTTAAGATTCACACCGAAGAGTACGGTACGCGGACGAGGATAGTAACCATAGTCTACACCGGTTACCCAACTCTTGCTATTGCTGTCCTGAGGACCATAACCAATTTCGGGATCCATACCGTCATAGTTGGTGAAAGTAAATGCATTCTGCACCTGTATATAAGCACGGCATTGTGAAAACACTTTCATCTTCCATAAGCGGGAGAAATCATAACCCAGTGTAATGGCACTGATACGCAAGAAGTCACCATCTTGAATGTAAAGGTCGGAGAACTGCCAGTTGATATTGGTTTCGGTGACACGCGGCATGTGGTTGCTCGTACCTTCACCTGTCCAGCGATTCAGAATGGCAGTCGTATAATTCGATTTCTTATTGGTATGATTGCGGTAGCTCTGTACTATTTTGTTGCCTACCGATCCGTTAGCATTCAGTGAGAAATCAAAACCTTTATAGTCGAAGCCCAAGTTAAAGCCGTACGTGAAGTCCGGCATACCGCTACCCAGATCAATCTTATCTCTATCATCAATCACACCGTTTTGATCGACATCAATATACTTCACATCACCCGGTTGTGCATTGCTTTGCAATACGCCGTTACCGGCAGAGATCCAATCTGCGATTTCTTGCTTATTCTGGAAAATGCCGGCTGTCTTATATCCCCAGAAATAACCGATAGTATGTCCGTTGGAAGCACGATAGAACTCGGGAGAGTTATCATAAAGCTGATTTGTATTACCGTGGATAATACCGTCTTCAGTAGGAATATTTCCTACTTCATTCTTGTTATAAGTACCGTTTACACCGATATTGTAATGGAAGTCTTTTCCAATTCCATCATTCCAGTTCAGCGCAAGTTCAACACCCGTATTTTTTACGTCACCACCATTGATGTAAGGGGCTCCTGTGCCGGCAGTGGCAAGAATAGGTGCCTGTACCAGCCAATCTTTTGTGGTCTTTACATAAAAATCAGCATTTACACCTAAACGACTATTGAGGAAGCGAGCATCTATACCGACATTATATTGTTCGGAAGTTTCCCATTTCACGTCTTCGTTGGCCAAACGACTGGGATAAGCGCCCCAGATATGATTGGCGGAACCCAAACCAGTACCAAACAAGTAATTAGTAGTAGAGCTCTTGATAGGAGCAGCGTATTGGTAATTATCAATATTCTGATTACCTACCTGTCCCCAGCTAACACGGATTTTCAGAAAATCCAGCCATTCGCGAGTACTTTCCATAAATGCCTCGTTCGTAAGAGTCCAACCTGCTGATACGGAGGGAAAGTAACCAAAGCGATGCCCGCTGGCAAATTTGGAAGAACCATCGGCACGTACAGTAGCATTAATCATATAAGTTTCTTTCCAATTCCAACCCAAACGAGCAAAGTAGGAAACGGTGCGGCTTTCATCATGTGGTTTACCTTCAGAGCCCAACCCTTGTTCAGTAGTAGTGGCCGAACCATTATCTACAAAAGCATGATCCCAATCATCGAAACCTTCTTTCAGAATGCCGCTTCTTGCTCCCACATACGTACCTTCATAACGACTAGACTCCATACCAATCAAGGCACTGAAAGAATGATTATCCAAGGTCCAGTCATACTGTGCCGTATTGGTCCATACCATCGTCAAACCATGATTCATATTTTGGTTCACTTTGGTATTCTCTGTATTCTTTGTATAGATATCAAATTGATAAAGTGGAGTGTAGCTACGGTATTCGCTTGAGCCATAAGTGGCACCAAATACAGTGCGAATTTTAAGATTCTTAATCGGAGTTAATTCAGCATACACATTACCGGCAAAAGTAGCCACTTTATTTTCATTGTTGGTATTGGTCATCATAGAACCATAAGGGTTACCATCGGAATTATGCCAATCGCTGTTGCTGGTGTCATTATAAGGACTGCCATATAGATTATTGTCGCTATACACAGGACTTAACGGAGAAGTAGAAAATGCACTACGCAGCGTATTCCCATACAAATCGCCTACGCTTACTCCGTTGTTCTTTTTATAGACAAAGCTTACTTGTTCACCCACTTTCAACAGGTTTTTGATGACTTGATGGTCAGAATTGATACGGAAGTTGTAGCGTTCGTAATTAGATACGTCAGCACCGCCCACAATACCCTCTTGTTGCATATAACCCAACGAAAGTGCATACGTGGAAGTAGCGGAACCTCCTGTCACACCCAAAGTGTAGCTCTGAGTCTTGGCATCGTCCTTCAGCATTGTATCAATCCAATCGGTATCATATGCATTTCCATTAGCATCGTAGATGGATTTAAAGTTGCTCCAGTTATAAACACCATTGCCGCTGTTCAATGACTGCTCATCCATAATTGTCATATACTGTTTTGCATTCAGCATATCCGCTTTGCGAGCCACATTCTGTATGCCGTAGTAAGCATCAAGCGAAACCACAGCTTTACCTTCCTTGCCCGATTTTGTAGTAATCAGTACGACCCCATTGGCAGCTTGTGCACCGTAGATAGCAGCCGAAGCAGCATCTTTCAACACATCAATACTCTCAATATCAGCAGGATTCAGCGTTGAAATATCGCCCCCTACCCCGTCAATCAAATAAAGAGGAGCCGAATTACCTACAGTACCTAAACCACGGATGGTTACTTTCATGTCGGCACCCGGCTGACCTGAAGTAGAAGTAATGTTCACACCCGGAGTCTGCCCTTGCATAGCTTGCAAAGGATTGTTGGTATTCAGTTTAGCGATATCCTCGCCTTTTACTTGAACTGTAGCACCGGTGACCAACTTCTTTTTTTGGACACCATAACCCACTACAACCACTTCATCTAACATCTCTGAGTCCTCTTTCAAGACAACATTGATGATGGATGAGGTTCCTACTTGAAGTTCTTGAGTCTCGTAGCCGATATAAGAGAAGATCAGCGTCTGCCCTTGTCGAGCACTTACGGAGAACTTACCATCCATATCGGTAATACCGCCGGTAGCAGTCTCTTTCACCTGCACACTGACACCAATCAACGGCTCATTATCCGTGGCTGATGTCACAACTCCCGTAACGATCTTGTTTTGAGAAGGATTAGCCTGAAGGCTACTGATTGCAGGCACCAGAAGTAGCAGTACCCATGCAATACGGCATAAATGCAGATTTATGCACTTTTCCAAGAATGTTTTTCTCATTGTACACTGTTTAATGGTTAATATCAAAGTTTTATTGCGTTTCTTTATTCATGCAAAATAAACCCATTGCAAATGTATGAATGAGAAAAAGAAGAGTACTTGAAAATTGTTATGAAGAAGATATGAATAAGTTAATCTATCCTTTCGAAATGTTACAAAAAAAGGTATAGTTTGTTTTTATCTCTTTCCTAATGTGTCTTCAGAGAGGATGGCCCCAAAGCACTGGGTAACACGTTATTCATATAAATAAAACATTCGGTCCATGAATCGCCATTTTTCTGCAGAAGTAGCCCCTTTATCAGCAGCTTGAAAAACAGACAAATATAGATTCCCATCTCAAGAATACCGGTTTCTTGGATTCCCGCAAGGATTTATTATATCTTCATTCGTCCCATTTTCACTCTACCTTCTTAGGCTTTAAAAATCTATTTATCAAATATCTGCGCACAGGTATATCATAACATTTCAAACAAATATAGGCCAAAACGATACTCCCTATCATTACGCCAGCCGCTCCGGGAAATGATTCGCCAAATGTAAGCTGTTCATTCTTTACCCACGCATAATATAAATAAATGAAAGGATAATGAACCATATACAGCGGATAAGATATGTCGCCCAAAAAGTTACATATTCGTTTTGTATATGAATCAGTGGTCTTTCCCGAGGCTCCAAGATAGACAATAATGGGGAAGAATAGGGCAAAGCATATCGTATCATATAGTCCATTCATCCATAAATGTTCAGCTCCACCAATACGTGGTACCGCCAAAAGAGCAACGATTGCCAAGCTACAGATCCAGAAAGATCCTTTCATCTGAATGGGTTTGAAGATACGAATAAGAAGGAGTCCGGCAGAGAACGAGAATAATACCCGCAAGAATCCTGCGGTAAATTCAACTCCGGTCAGGGTATAACCGGCACAAATATCTCCATAAGGCCCTGCTATAGAAAAAGTGGCCAAACCACATCCGGCAAAGAAAACGAGCCAAGCGAGCGCTTTGGTTGAGAGCCTGCGAATAAACAAGGCATAAAGAAGATTACCGATATATTCAAAAAACAATGACCAACTTGGGCCATTCAAAGGATACATTTCACCCAAGCCTCTAACTTCAGTTCCCGGAGTAGCAGGAATCAATAATGCATTGATCAATGTAGCAACAAACAAAGCTCCAATCGTCACTGTTGATACATCCCATACCGAACAGCCTTGCAGATAGAACATAACTGCTCCGATGAGTGCTCCCATCACTACCATCGGATGCAAACGTATAATCCTACGCTTGATGAAGTCTTTGGTTTTCATTTTTTCCCAACGGTCGTCATAAGCATAGCCTACAACGAATCCTGATAAAATAAAGAAGAAATCTACCGCTAAATAACCATGATTGATTTGTTGATCCAGATGGCTGGTTGCGTAAGCCTCAAAAATATGAAAGCATACGACTGTAATCGCTGCTACGCCACGTAATCCATCAAGGATATTATAATGAGGTTTTGTATCTGGGAAAGCTGCTGTAGCTTTTTCTGAGTGTTGCATAGTACAAATGTCACTAATCAAATTATAAATTAAAAAAGGCGGGGTAAAAATAGGCAATTTTGTTGAATATTACCTCATAAA